>CALZJC010000141.1 GCA_945787525.1 Thermoanaerobaculia bacterium
ACAACCGCGACGCGAGATACTCGCCGAGGAAGTGTATAGGGCTTCGGCGGAGCGCTTCCACACCCCCGGGGGTGGTAGCATCGCCGGCCAAGGTCGGCGCCGCGATCCGTAACAGGACAGTGCCTGGCACCGGCAGATGCAAAGCGATGCTGCGCCGTCTGTACCTCTGGCTGGTTCCTCTCGCCGCGACCTGCGGCGTGGCGCAGGTCGCCGCCCTGTCGCCGGGCAACGCGGGCTACACCATCGAGGTGCGGCTCGATCCAGAGGAACGTCTGCTGCACGGCAGCCAGCGCCTGCGGTGGACCAACCTGCAGGAGCAGCCGACCGACGAGCTGCCGTTCCATCTCTACTGGAACGCCTGGCGCAACGACCGCAGCAGCTGGATGCTCGAGGATCGGATCCGCGGCCGCAGCGATCGCGGTGAGAAGATCGACCGCGGAGATTGGGGCTGGATCGAGGTGGACGCGATGCGGCTCGCCGGTGCGGACGGCAGCACCGTCGACCTGGAGACCCGGTTCGAGTCACCCGACGACGGCAACCCGGACGATCGCACGGTATTGGTGGCCCGGCTGCCCGCTGCGGTAGGTCCCGGTGAGTCGGTGGTCGTCGAGGCCGTCTGGCGGGCGCGCGTGCCGCGCACCTTTGCCCGCACCGGGGTACGCGGCGACTTCTACTTCATTGCCCACTGGTTTCCCAAGCTGGGGGTTTTCGAGTCCGATGGCTGGAACTGCCACCAGTACCACGCCGCCACCGAGTACTACTCGGACTACGGCGCCTACGATGTCGCCATGACCGTGCCGAGCGGCTGGGTGCTGGGCGCCACCGGGCGCCAGGCCGAGCTTCGCGACAACGGCGACGGCACGACGACCCACCGCTATCTGCAGCAGGATGTGCACGCCTTCACCTGGACCACCAGCCCGGACTATCTGGTGGCCGAGGAGACGTTCGAGGCCAGCGGTCTGCCGCCGGTCGAGATGCGCCTGCTCTACCAGCCGGAGCACTCCCGGCAGACCGATCGGCACTTCGCGGCCACGCGGCACGCGCTGGAGCTCTACGGCCGCTGGTACGGCGCCTACCCCTACGGTCACGTCACCGTGGTGGACCCAGCCTGGGGCGCCGGCGCCGGCGGCATGGAGTACCCGACGCTCTTCACTTGCGGCACGCGGCTGTTCAACCCGCTCGGTGGCGGCTCGCCCGAGAGTGTCACGATCCATGAAGCCGGTCACCAGTTCTGGTACGGCCTGGTCGGCAACAACGAGTTCGAGGATGCCTGGATAGACGAAGGGATCAACACTTTTTCGACCCTGCGGGTCATGCTCGAGCGCTATGGCGAGAGTTTCTATGTCAAGCGCTACTTTCGGCCGCCGGGTACCGAGATGCGGGGCTTCCTGCCGGTGGCGTTCCGCCAGCTGAAGATCGATCCGTGGCGGGACCGGGTAGGGCGCTATCGGGCGGACGCGACCTCCGACGTCCAGGCGGCGCCCACCTGGCGGTACTTCCCGTCGAGCGCCTCCAACATCACCTATAACAAGACGGCGCTCTGGCTCGTCACCCTCGAGCGCTGGCTCGGTTGGTCGACCGTGCGCCGCATCCTCTCGACCTTCTTCGAGCGCTGGCGGTTCCGGCATCCGGGCCCGGACGACTTCGTGGCGATCGCGAACGAGGTCGCCGGACGCGATCTCGGGCCGTTTTTCGATCAGGTCTACCGCAGCTCCGAGGGATTCGACTATGAGGTCTCCTCGACAGCCAGCTTCCCGGCCGCGGTCGAGGGCTGGGAGGAGGTGGCGGGCGAGATGGTCTACCGGGAGGGTGTCGACGAAGAGGAGCGCGGCGATCAGGCCGACGAAACGGTCTATCGCAGCGAGGTGGTGGTGCGCCGCAACGGCGGCGCCGTCTTCCCGGTGGACGTGCTGCTGGTCTTCGAGGACGGCACGCAGGTGCGCCGCGAGTGGGACGGGCGCGACCGCTGGCGGCTGTTCGTCGAGGAAAGGCCGACCAAACTGGCCTGGGCCGAGGTCGATCCGGACCGGGTCCTGGCGCTGGATCTCCATCCCTCCAACAACAGCCGGCGGTTGGAGCCCAATGCTCGACTGCCGGCGCTCAAGTGGGCCTCGAAGTGGCTGATCTGGTTCCAGGATCTGTTGCTCGGCTACGGCTTCTTCGCATGATGGGGGAGCCGTCATGATGCGGACACTGGCCGGTGGTCTGGGCGACACGTTGGCGTCGCCGCGACAGCTGGTGGTCCTCTGGCTGGCGCTGTTGCTGGTCGCGCTACCGGCGGGGGTTCTCATCGAGCGGTCGATACACGCCTCGATCGGTGCCAGCCGGGTGGACGAGAGCCTGCGCCAGGGCCTGGACCTGGGTTGGCTGAGCGAGTACGGCAGCCGCGCTCGGGGTCTCGAACGATCCGTGAAGCCGTCGATCGTCGGCCGCGGCGCGGTCTATGACAACCTCGAGTCCTGGTTCAGCGGCGCGCTCTTCCTGGATGCGCGCACCGTCGCCTTCGGCGCCGCCTACGCGTTGATCTGGCTCTTCCTTCTGGGCGGCGCGCTCGATCGGTTTGCCCGGCGCGAGCGTCGGTTCGTGCTGGCCCCGTTCATGGCCGCGGGGGCCAGGTTCTTCCCCCGGCTGCTGCGGCTGACGGTGATCTCCGGCGTGCTGTATTTCGGCATCTACCGTCTCGCCCGCTGGCTGTTTCCATGGATCGAGCGGCTCACCCGGGACCTGACCGCGGAACGGCAGGTGTTTGCCGCGAATCTGGCCGGTGCCCTGGTGGTGGTGGCGCTTCTCGGTCTGGTCAACCTGCTCTTCGGTTACGCCAAGATCGCCGTGGTCTACGAGGGCAAGCCGAGCTCTCTGGGTGCCCTGGTGCGGGCGGCGCGCTTCGTCGCCGGGCACCTGGGCAAAGCGATTGGCCTGTATCTCACGCTGGCTCTTGTCGGTCTTGGGCTGATCGCCCTCTACGCCCTGGTGGCGCCGGGTCCCGGCCAGTCGACGGCCGTTGGCATCGCCCTGGCATTCCTCTTGGGGCAGCTGTACCTGGTGGCGCGGCTAGCCCTGCGCCTGACGTTCTTCAGCGCCCAGATGCGCCTTTATGAATCCGAGCGGCTCGGCGGCGCGGTGGGCTCATAGTGCCCTAAACAGAGAGAGAGATGGATATGAGTCCAAACTCCGACGCCGGGCTGGCCTGGCTGGTCTTCGCCCTGATGACGGTCGCCTCCTGGGGCGTCTATGGTGTCTTCCTGCATGCCGGACAGACGGCGATGGGCGATCCGGTCAACGGACGCTACAAGGCGTTTCTGTTTGTAGGCATCGCCTACTTCATAACCGCCATCATCGGCCCCGCGGTCATCCTGTGGAGCCGCGGCGCCGACTGGAGCGTTCCGGCCGGTGGCATCTGGTGGTCGCTGCTGGCCGGCACCGTGGGCGCCGTGGGCGCCTTCTGCGTGCTCCTGGCGTTTGGCGCCAAGGGCTCGCCGGCGGCGGTGATGTCGATCATCTTTGCCGGCGCGCCGATCGTCAACGCCGTGGTGGCGCTCTCCTGGCATCCTCCCGCCGGCGGTTTCGCCGCCCTCAGACCCCAGTTCGTCCTGGGTATCCTGCTGGCCGCGCTGGGAGGTTACCTGGTGACGGTGTACAAGCCCACCTGATCCAGCGCCGCGATCTGGCCGCCGATCGCGCACCGCCATGCAAGCCCTGATCTTCGAAGAGACCGAGAAGGTCGCCGCCGCTGCCGTGCCCGAGCCGCGTATCGAGGCGGCCGGCGACGTGCTGCTCCGGGTGGAGGTCGCCGGTCTGTGCGGCTCCGATCTGCACGTCTGGCACGGCCGCGAGCGCGGCCTCGATGTCGGCACGGTGATGGGGCACGAGTACGTCGGCCGGGTTGTCGAGCGCGGCCAGGCGGTCGATGGGCTATCTATCGGCACCCGGGTCGCCGGCCCGTTCACCACCAGCTGCGGTGACTGCTTCTACTGCCGCAACAAGCTGCCAGCCCGCTGCGAGCGCGGCGAGCTGTTCGGTTGGGTGCAGGGCGGTCGTGGTCTGCACGGCGCCCAGGCCGAGTATCTGAGGGTGCCGCTGGCGCAGTCGACCCTGGTCGAGGTGCCGGAGGGTTGTGAGCCCGAGGCGGCGTTGTTCGCCGGTGACGTGCTGGCTACCGGCTTCTTTGCCGCCGAGCTGGCGCAGGTCGCCGAAGGCACGATTGCGGTCGTTCTGGGCTGCGGGCCGGTCGGCCTGTGCGCCGTCTTCGGCGCCCTGGCCTCGGGCGCCGAGCGGGTCTTCGCGGTGGACGCGGTTGCCGGTCGACTGCAGCTGGCCGAGCGGTTCGGCGCCGAGCCGCTGCGGCTCGAGGACGACCCCGGGGCGGCGGTGCTCGAAGCGACCGCGGGGCGCGGCGCCGACTCCGTGCTCGAATGCGTCGGTAGCCCCCAGGCCACCCGTATGGCGGTGGATCTGGTCCGTCCCGGCGGCGCCGTAGCCGCCGTCGGCGTGCACACCGAGGAGGGCTTCGCCTTTCCACCCGGCGAGGCCTACGACAAGAACCTCACCTATGCCGCCGGCCGCTGCCCGGCGCGCCGCTACGTGGAACGGCTCCTGTGGGGTCTGACCGAGCGGCGGTGGGACCCGACGCCGATCATCTCCCACCGGCTGCCGTTGGCTGCCGGCCAGGACGCCTACCGCATGTTCGCCGAGCGCCGCGAGGGCTGTACGAAGGTCGTCTTCCAGCCCGACGGGTGATCGGCGAGCCGGCTGGCGGGAGCGCTGCGGCCCGGGCTGCTAGAGTTCGCGGATGCGCGATCGTCTGCGAGCTCTGTCGGCAGTTCTTCTTCTCCTCGGCCTGCTGGTCGGTGGTTGCGGCGGCGAACCGGGGGCCGAGGCGCCCGAACGCCGGTTTCTGAGCTTGGGAACGGCGCCGCCGGGCGGCGCCTTCTTCATCGTCGGTGGTGCTCTGGCCGAGGTGCTGCAGGCGCACGGGCCCGAGGGCTGGCAGGTGACCCCCGAGGCCACCAAGGGCACTCAGGAGAATATCCGGCGGCTGGCGACGGGCGAGCTGGACCTGGCGTTGGCCAACGCGGCGATCAGCCACTTCGCGGTGCGCGGCGAGGGCGGCTGGGAGCGGGCTTACGAGATCCGCACGGTCATGACCCTGGCGCCGAACGTCGCCCTGTTCATCACCCTCGACGACTCGGGGGTGGAGCGGCTCGCCGACCTGGCGGGCCGCCGAGTGGTGGTGGGGCCGGCCGGCGCTGGCTTCGAGTACTTCCTGCGCCCGATCCTGGCCGCCCACGGTGTGACCTACGACGATTTCACGCCGCTTTACGCCACCCAGTCGGGCGCCGTCGACCTGCTGGGCGACGGCTCCGCCGACGCGGCCTTTCTCGGCGGCGCCGTGCCCACCGCCTCGATCACCCAGGCCTCGACCAGCCAGGATGTACGTTTCGTGCCGTTCGACGAGGCGGCCAGGGAGAGCCTGATCGCCGACTACCCGTTCTTCGCCCGCGCCACGGTGCCGGCCGGCACCTACCGGGGGCAGGAGGAGGAGTTTCTCGGCCTCAACGTCGGCTCGATGCACCTGATCGCCTTCGAGTCCGCCGACGAGGAGCAGATCTACCAGGTGACGCGCACGCTCTGGGAGCAGCGTGAGCGGGTGGTGGAGAAGCACGCGGCCGGCCGCGCCATCCAGGCCGGCAACGTCGTGCGCGACACCGGCACGCCGTTCCATCCGGGCGCCGAGAGGTTCTATCGCGAGATCGGCATCTGGCCGGACGGCGGCTAGTGGAGAGCACGACCGGCCGGTGCAAGAGCCGGATCTGAGGATGCGATTCGAGGGCATCGCCGGCGGGTTGGCGCGGGTCTGCGCCCTGGCGCTGCCGCCGTTCGTCCTGGTCGAGGTCAACTATCCGCTGCTGCGGCCGCAGTCGGAACTGGCGGTCTTCGCCGGGCTGGGGCTGGCGCTGGGCTTCCTGCGGCCGACCAGTCGTGACGGCGGCCCGGCCCGCGGCGGGCCGGTGCTGCGCCTGGCGGCGGCCTGCGCGGCGCTTACGGTCTGCCTGTATGTGGTGGTGCAGACGGAGCCGGCGTTCGCCGGCGCCTGGCTGGGGGGCTCGTCCCTGGGCGATCGGGCCGGCGCCGAGTTCGGTCTCGACGTGGCGGTCGGCATCGCTGGGCTGATCCTGGTGATCGTCGCCGCCTACCGCAGTATCGGACTGGCCCTGCCGATCCTGGCCCTCGTCTTCCTCGCCTACGCCCGGTGGGGCAGCCTGCTGCCCGACTGGCTTCTGCCGATCCGTGGCTACAGCGTCGAACGGATCGTCGGCCAGACCTTCCTGCACGGCCAGGGTGTCTTCGGCGTCGCCCTGTCGGTGATGTTCGGCTATGTCTTCCTGTTCCTGGTGTTCGGCGCTTTGCTCGAGGCCAGCGGCGCGACCCGCTTTGTCCTGGATGCGTCACGCAGGCTGCTGCGCGGCACGACCGGTGGTCCGGCCAAGGTGGCGGTGGTGAGCAGCGGTCTCATGGGCTCGCTGTCGGGCAGCGCGGTGGCCAACACCGCGACGACCGGCACCTTCACGATTCCGATGATGCGCAGCGCCGGCTTCCGGCCGGCCATCGCCGGGGGGCTCGAGGCCGCCGCCAGCTCGGGCGGGGCCCTGGTGCCGCCGGTGATGGGGGCGGGCGCCTACATGATGCTCGAGATCGTCGATCCGCCGGTCACCTATCTGGAGATCATTCGCGCCGCCCTGATCCCGGCGATCCTCTACTACCTGGCGGTCTTCGTCATCGTCGACTTGAGCGCCCGCAGGATGCGCGCCACGGGCGAGGTCGGCGAGGCGAAGGACCGACCGCCACGGCTGGTGCCGTGGCAGGGTGTGGTCTTCTGCGGCGGACTGGCCGCGCTGGTCGGTTTCCTGCTCACCGGCTCATCGGTCTTCCGCGCCGTCAGCCTGGGTATGCTGACCGTGCTTCTCCTGTCGCAGGCAAGGGCCGAGACGCGAGTGACGCCCGCCCGGTTGCTGGAGGTCTTCCGCAAGGCTTCGGCCGGCGGCGTCGCCCTGATCTCGGCCGCGGCATGCGTCGGCGTCATCATCGGCGTGGTCACCCTGACCGGGATCGGCGGCCGGCTGCCGGCCCTCATCCTGCCGCTCGCCCAGGAGAGCCTGGTGGGCGCTCTGGCGGTGCTGATGGTCTCGTCGCTGGTGCTCGGGATGGGCCTGCCCTCGGCGGTCTGCTACCTGCTGCTGGCCACTCTCGTCGGTCCGGCCCTCGGACAGCTGGGGGTCGTGCCCCTGGCCGCTCACCTGTTCATCTTCTACTTCGGGCTGATGTCGATGGTGACCCCGCCGGTGGCGCTGGCGGCCTACGCCGCCAGTTCCATTGCCGGCTCCGACTTCTGGCGCACCAGCCTGGCCGCCTTCCGCTTCGCCCTAGTCGGCTTTGCCCTGCCCTACATGTTCGTCTTTCGGCCCGAGCTGCTCATGCTGGCGGCCGGCGGCGGCGCCGCGTCGGCGTCGGCGATCGCCGGCGCGGTGATCCTCGCGGTGGCGGGCATCCTGCCCCTGGCGGCGGCGATCTCGGGCTACCTGGGTCGCCCGCTGAGCATGGCCTGGCGGCTGGCGATGCTGGTTTCGGCGGCGCTGCTGCTGTTACCCAGCGCCGGTGAGCTGCGGCTCACCGCCTGGCATCTGGTTGGAGCGATCGTGCCGATCGCCGCGCTGGTCACCGGGTGGCGCGGCGGGACGACAGCTGGCAGGAGTCCAGGTTAGGCCAGCCTGCCCTGCGAGAAGGTCCGGCTAGCCGTCGCTATCGGCGGCCTTCTTGCGGCGCCGCCGGCGGCGCCGCCGGCGAGGCTTCTTTGCGGCCTCTGCGGCAGCCGGATGGGACACCACTTCGCCACCCTGGTCGGTCGCGGGCGCCGCCGTCGTCGGCGCCGCCTCGGGCGGTCGGTCGGCTGACTTCGCCTTCTTGCGGCCGCGCCCGCCGCGCCGCCGGCGTGGCTTCTTCTCGGCCTTTGAGGCGGCGGCCGCCGGCTCCTGGGGCGTGGCCTCCGGCGCGGCATGCGGCTCGTCCCCCGCTACGGTCTCGCCGTGTGCCCGGGCGCGGCCGCGACCGCCGCGGCTTCCCCGGCGACCGCGAGCGCTCGACGAGCGTTTCTGCGAGCTGCTGCGAGCGGAGTCGGCGACGGTGAGCTGGGTCGCATCGACCAGCGGCGCGTCCACCTGGGACGCTCTTGCCGGTCTCGGTGATCCAGTCCACTCGAGCTCGCTGTCCGGGCGGTGCAGATGATAGCTCGGCACGACGTCGAGCTGGAGGTCGAACTCCGTCTCCAGCGCCAGAATCTCCGCCCGGCGGCTGTTCTGGAATTCGGCGGCCGTGTCGGGGTGCAGGAACAGCCTGAGATGGCTCGTGCGCTTGCTGCTGGCGGCCCCGGCCCGCAGCCGGCGCATGATGCTCAGACCCAGGATGTCGATGCTGGCGATGCGGCCGGTGCCCTGACAGGTGGGACAGGGCTGCTGGCTGCGAAGCCTCAGCTCCTGCTGGATGCGCTGGCGGTTGACCTCGAGCAGGCCGTTGGGGCTGATGCGTCCCACATAGGCCCGGGCCCGGTCGTCCTTCAGCGAGTCTTTGAGCACCTTCTCGATCCGGCGCCGGTTCTTGGTGGCGCGCATGTCGATGAAGTCGACGACCACGAGGCCGCCGATGTCGCGCAGGCGAAGCTGGCGAGCGACCTCTCGGGCCGCCTCCAGATTCGTGTTGAGAGCGGTCTCCTCGCCGCTGCCGCCCTTGGTGCGGCCCGAGTTGACGTCGATGGCGACCAGCGCCTCGGTGGGGTCGATGACGATCGATCCGCCACCCGGCAGCTCGACGCGGCGGTCGTAGATGCGCTCGATCTGCGGCTCGAGGCCGTAGCGGGCGAAGATCGGCGTGGCTTCGTCGTAGTGCTGCAGCTTGATCTTGGTTCTGGGCAGGAAAGCCTTGAGATACTGGCTGGCCTGCTGCAGGGCGTCCTCGTCGTCGACGAGGATCTCGGCCACCGAGCTGTCCAGAGTGTCGCGCAGCGTGCGCAGGATCAGATCCTGGTCGCTGTAGATCAGTTTCGGCCGGTTGGTCTGGGCAGCCTCTTTGCCGACTTGCTTCCAGACTCGCAGCAGGGCGTTGAGGTCGCGGTTGAGATCCCGCTTGGTCTGGTCGAGGGCGTTGGTGCGCACGATGGCACCGCAGCCGGCCGGCAGGTCGAGCCCGGCGGCGAGCTCTTTGAGCCGCTTGCGGGTCTCCTCGTCGTCCACCTTGCGCGAGACTCCGCGGGTATCGTGGTACGGAGTCAGCACCAGGTAGCGGCCGGCCAGTGAGAGCTCGGTCGTGAGCACGGCGCCCTTGCTCTCTACCGCCTCGCGCGTCACCTGGACAGTGAGGGGGCGGCCTTTCTCGAGGATCTGCTCGATGCGCGGCCTGCCCTGGTCCTGGGCCGGCTGCCGGTGGTAGGACTCCGGCCCGACATCCTGGACCGAGAGGAATCCGTGGCGCTCGACGCCGTACTCGATGAAGGCGGCGTTGAGATTCGGCTGAATGCCGGCCACTACGCCCCGGTAGATATTGCCGCGGGTGAGCCCGCTCTCGGCTACCTCGACCTGGTAGCTATCGAGAGTCGGGCCGTCGACCACGGCTATGCGCAGCTCTTGCGGCTCGCGCGCGTTTATCAGCATGCGGCGGGTCAATGGACCTCCGTTCACTTCAACTTCAGGTGTATCAGGGGCGATCCGAACTGGATCGGGAGAGGCAACTTTACGATCGCTTCCTGCCCGGCGCCGCGTGTCGGCGCCGGCACCCGCCATTGTAGCCGCTTTTTTCGGCCTAGGGCGCGAGATCGTAGAGCAGCAGGCGACCGCGCAGCTCGTGCCACGAGTCGTCGGCTTCCCGTAGACGCCAGGTGGCGAGGAAATAGGCGCCGTGGGTGCAGCTGGCGGCGGCGGCGGCCAGCGAGCGCAGCGTCTCTTCCATGTGAAGGGACACCGAAGGGTCGGGCGCCACCGGCAGGCGGCGCTGACGCAGCCGGGACAGCGCCATGTCGAGACGGCGGCAACCCGCCATCAGCCCGCTGCCGGGCCGGCCACGCGCCGCCCGCGCCAGCCCCTCCCACTCTCGCAGGACCGGCGAGATCCGGCCGCGATAGTCGTTGTGCCAGCGGCGCATGAGCTCCACGGTTGCCGCCGCCGGCGGCGCCGGAGCCAGCTGGATGGCTGCGGTCTCGGCCGGCGGTCCGGCGGCGGTCGCGGAGAGGCTGGCGCTGGCCGCAAGCGCGAGGCAGATCGAGGCTGCATACGCCGCGCGGCTCCTCGCGGCGCGACCATCCAGGCTGCTGACACGGGCCGGGGGTCTCACACCGGGGATAGACGGATTCGCCGGCCGCGATCTTGTCTTTGCGGCGCAACGAGGCGTCTCTTCGACCGAAACGGGGCCGATGGTAGGGTGACGCCGGCGCCGGGCCGTCCGATCGGCGTCTGCCAGCACTCCGAGCGATGATGCCTTTCTCCCCGGCGAACCCTTCCGCTCACCGGCACGATTCCGGCCGAGGGCGTTGAGGCATGCAGCCCGGCGACTACATCCTGGTGGACAGCCGGGACCGGCTGGCGGAGTTGGCCGCGGCCATGATGGCGGCGCCGGAGCACGCGATCGACAGCGAGGCCAACTCCGGGTTCGCGTACCGCGAGCAGATGTGTGTGCTGCAGGTCAACGTCGAGGAACGGCTTTGGCTGGTCGATCTGGTCGCCCTGCCCCGTCGGACCGGAGTGCTCGAGCCGCTACGGCCGGCGCTGGAGTCGACGACGACGGCGACCTGTCTGCACGGTGGTGAGTACGATGTCGGGTTGCTCAGGCGGGACTACGGCATCCGGCCGGCCGCGGTCTGGGACAGTCAGCAGGCTGCCAGCCTCCTGGGCTGGCCACAGACCGGCTACGGGCGCCTGGTCGAGCGACTCTGCGGTGTCTCGCTGGCCAAGGGGCATGCCTTCTACGATTGGGCACGTCGCCCGCTGGCGGCGGAGCCGCTGCGCTATGCGCTCGACGACGTGCGCTATCTGCCGACGGTGTGCAGACGCCTGCGGCAGCTGGTGCACGAGGCGGATCTGGAGGAGGAGGTGGAGATCGCCTGCCAGGCGGTGGCCGCCGCGACCTGGAACGGCGACTTCCGGCCCGACGGGCTGTGGCGAATCAAGGGCGTGCGCCAGCTGGAGCGCCGCCGGATGCCGGTGTTGACGGCTCTCTGGCAGTGGCGCGACCAGGCGGCGCGCCAGGCCGACAAGCCTGCCGGTCGCCTGCTCAACAACGCCCTCCTGCTGGCCGTCGCCCGGGCGTCACCGCGCCGGCCCGGCGACCTGCGCCGTATCGGCCTGACCGGCCGCCAGCTCGATCGTCTGGGTGACGCGATCCTGCGCACCGTCGAGTCCGCCCGCCGCGACCCGCCGGCGGTGCCCGAGCCGGCTGCCACGGCGCAGATGACGCCGGCCGAACGCGATCGCAACAAGCGCCTGCGTGAGTGGCGCCGCCAGGAGGCGGCCCGCCGCGACATCACCCAACAGGCCGTGCTGCCCGCCGCTGCTTTGCGCCACCTCGCCCAGCACGGCGCCGTCGATCTCGCCGCCGTGCCCCAGCTGGGCGCCAAGCGGATCCGCCTCTACGCCGAGACCCTCACCCGCCTCGCCTCGTGAGGCCGGCCCTACCACGGACTGCTAGACGCCGGCCGCTCGGCGGATGTCCCGCACGATCTTCAGGTGATGCCGATGGTGCACGTCCATGAACCGCATCCACTCACCGATATTCAGGGCCCCGAAATAGGGGTGCGGTAGGCGCCAGTCCGCCTCCTCGAGCAGCGGCAGCTGCTCGGTGAGATCGTCCAGGCGTTCGGCGAGCCGCCGCAGTCCCGCCTCGATGTCGGCCGCGTCTCGACCGGCCGGCTTCACCGCCTTGGGCGCTTTGCCGCGGCCGCGCGGGATGAAGCCGGCCCTGAGAATCACCCGGCCCAGGATCGTCAGCCCGCCAGGCGCCGGCCCCTCGCGGCCGTCGGTGAGGCGGTCGAAACGGTCGAGAATCAACCTGTCGCTGAGCAGCAGATGCTCGAGCTGCTTGCCGACCGCCCACCGGGAGACTCTGGCGGCCTCGGCGGCGTGCAGCGGGTGCTGCGCGGCAAGCTCGATCAGCTCGGCGACCTGTTTGCCGACCAGGCGATGGCGGTCGATCAGCTCTGGCGAAGCGCTGGACATCGCGGCATCCTATCCGGATCCGAGCCGGGAGAGGCGCGTTTCGCGCCGACGATCGGTGGGAAGGACAGCCTAACGCTCGGCCTTGAGCGCCGGCAGCAGGGGGGTCCGCAGGGCGGCCGCCACCGCCAAGGCGCCGGCGGCGATACCCACCACGAAGACCAGCGCCAGCGTGCCGATCAGGCTATTCCAGGGGAGATGGCCCGACAGATGCGGCGCCACCGCCACCAGACCGGCGGCGGCGCCGATGACGATGCCGGTGACGAGCAGGAAGCCGTTCTCGGCAACCACCATCCAGCCCAGCGAGCTGCGTCGGAAGCCGAAGGCGCGCAGCGTCGCCAACTCGGTACGGCGCTCGATGACGTTGCGCGCCAGCACCACCGCCAGGCCCAGCGTGCCGAGCAGCAGGCCGAGCCCGCCCAGGGCCTGGAAGGTGTCCAGATACATGTGCTCCACGGCCATGTAGGCCTCCAGCTTGTCGGCCGCGGGGGTGGCGTCGAAACCGTAGCGGGCCAGTCTCTCCTCGAGCAGACGGCCCACCGGTTCGATCAGCTCCGGCGGCGTCTCCGTCAGGAAGTAGGCAAAACCGGCGGCGTCCGGAAAGTGCTCGAGAAAGGCCGCCTCGGGGATCAGCAGCTCGCTCTGGAAGATGCTGGTGTCGAGGGTGCCGACGATCCGCAGCCGCACCGGTCGTCCGCGATCGTCCTCGATCTCCAGCTCGTCGCCGAGCCCCAGGTGCAGGATCCACTGCACCGAGTTGGCATCACCGATCGCCGGGATCACGCCGGGTTCGAGCGGCTGCTCCAGCAGGCGCCACGGCTCGACAGTGTCGGCGGCGGCGGCGCGAAAGCTGAAGCCGCCGCGCTCGATGAGATCCGGCGGCACGCCCAGTAGACGCGGTCGCTCGGGCTGGTAGAGGTTGAGACAGCTGGCGTCCTCTCCCGGGCGCAGGCGCAAGGCATAGGTCGAGACCGCGGCCATCTGCGCCCGGTCGTCGGCCGAGAAACCCAGGTCGGCCAGAACGGCCCCGTCGCTCAGGCCGCGCGCCAGCGGCACATCGGACTCGGCCACCAGCGTGAAGCCGCCGGTGCCCGAATCGCGGCGCAACGCCTCGCGACCGGCTTCGCGGCGATTGGCGGCCACGGCGACGAGCACGAAACAGGCGCTGCCCACGAGCACCACCGAGAGCAGGCTGCGGCCGGGGTTGCGGGCGGTGTTGCGAGCGGCGGCGCCGGCCAGCGTCAGCCGGCCGCCGTCGTCCGTCGCCAGGCCGCCCCGGCACCAGAGAGCGAAGGCGGCGAACCCGGCCGTCAGCAGCGCCGCCCCGACGCCGAAGAAGAGCGCCGGTGAGGCCTCGCCCAAGCCGAACGCCAGCGCCAGCAGGACCAGGGCCGCGACCAGCGCGGCCGGCGCCAGCCAGCCTGCCGGCCGGCGGGCGCGGCGCGCTGGGCCCGCCTCTTCGACGGCACCGGCCAGCAGGGCGCGGGCCGGCAGCCGCTTCAGCCGGCGCAGGGTCAGGGCGATCGAGCCCAGCACGACCGCCAGCGAGATCAGAAAGCCGGTAGCCAGGCTCGCCGGCCGCAGGTCGACGCGCAGAAAAGGCGACGACAGGATGGGCGCCCACCAGGTGCTCAGCCCGGCGAGCACCGCCCGGCCGTATAACGCCGCCAGGCCGATTCCCAGAAGACCGCCGGCCACCGCCAGCACGGCGCCCTCACCCAACAGCATGCGCCGCACTGCGCGCAGCGGGAAGCCGGCCGCCAGACGCAGCCCCAGCTCGCCGGCCCGCCGTTCGACGCCCAGCCGGAAGAGCAGCGCCACCAGCAGGGCGGAGGAGACGATGAGAAACAGGCTGAAGCCGACAAAGAGGCCGGCGAACGACGTCGTGCCCGAGGCCGCCGCAAGACCCTGCCGGCGCACCGGCAGCAGCGTCAGACCGACGGCTCCGGGCGGCAGGCGGCGCTTCAACTCAGCGGCCAGGGCGGCGCTCGCGCCGCCGGCGCTCTCTCCCGGCAGCAGTCCGACACGGATCGCCGTCAGCTCGCCAAAGCGGCTGCGCCAGAGATCCTGACCGGCCTCGAGCGGCACGAAAGCCTTCGGCGCGCCCCGCCAGCGTTGCCAGTACTCCTCGTCGGCCGGTCGCACGAGGCTCAGGTCGACCGGGAACGGCGGGTCCCAGTCGGAGATCCGGTCGGCGTCCGCGATGCCGGGAAAGTCGGGCGTCAGCGCCCGGTCGGCGCCGAGACCTAGCATCGGCAGGATGCCCACCACCTGGAACTCGGTCTGCGCCGTGGCCAGCGCGTCGTCGGTGCCGACCTCGTAGTAGGTCAGGCGGACCCTCTCACCCGGGGCGGCGGCCAGCTCGTCCGCCGCCCAGCGGTTGAGGAGCAGCGGCGGCAGATCCGGCCAATCGCCACGCGGCTCGCTGGCTTCAGCCGGCTGCCAGTCACCCAACCCCACGGGCACCGGCAGGGTCAGCGCCGTGACGGTGGAGTAGGGCAGCAGGCGGTCCTCCGTCTCCATCCGGTTCGCCAGGTAGGTGAGAATCGGCAGCGCGGCGCGCCCCTGCTCGGCCGCCAGCTCGAGCGCCGCCGTGGCCACCGGCGGGCGCAGCACGAACTCGCGGCTCTCGAGGGTCAGCCAGCCATCGCCGGGCATCAGTCGCAGGCCCACGTCTTCGAGCTCCATCGCCTGGAGCAGCCGCTGGCCCGCCGCGGCCTCGGCTGCCTGGTCTGCCCCTGCGTCGCCGACGCCTGATGCCAGGAGCACGGCGTTCACCTGGCCGCTGCGGTCCAGGCGGCGCTGCAGCTGTGCCAACTCGACAAAGGCGTTCAGCGGCAGCGCCTGATTGGCGGCGAGCGAGAACCTGCCGGCGCCACGGTCGGGCAGCACCGCCGTGACGGTCAGCCGCAGCGAGCCCAGCGCGGCGGCGGGGTCGCTCTCGCCCAGCAGCGTCGCCCGTGGCACCTCGCCCTGACGCGCGAACTGGACCAGCACCTCGTCGCCCGGCTCTGCCGCCAGCTCGCGGGCCAGGGCGGCGTTGATCGCCAACGACGGAAACAGCTGGCCCGGAAGTCGGGAGAGGTCGAGTTGCGCGGCGGCGTCGTCGCCCGGGAACAGGTCGGCGAATCGCTCGTCGACCCCCCAGATGCCGACCCGTGCGGCCCGGGCGCCGCTGGCGGTGTGCACCGCGGCGCCGCGCAGGGCGAGGACCGGTACGGCCGTCGAAGCCGCCGGCTCGCCGAGCCGCTCGGCCAGCGCTGCCGCAAAGAGCCGCTCACCGGTGACCGCGTGCTCGACCCGGCCCAGCCGTTCCAGGGTGAGATCTCGCAGGCTGGCCTGGATCGAATCGCCGACGACCAGCGAGCCGGTGAGCACGGCGGTGGCCACCGCCGCGCCGGCGATCACCGCCAGATGGACCGGCCAGAAGTGGATCAGGCTGCGACGCATCTGCCGTCCTCGAGGGCGTAGCGGCGCTCAAAGCGCCCAGCCAGATCCGGGCTGTGGGTGACCACGATCAGCATGGCGCCCTCGCGGCGATGCAGCTGGACGAGCAGGTCCGAGACGGCCTCGGCGGTTCGGCTGTCGAGGCTGCCGGTAGGCTCGTCGCACAGCAGCAGGCTGGGCCGGTTGACCAGCGCCCGCGCCACCGCGACGCGCTGGCGCTCGCCGCCGGACAGCTCTGCCGGGCGGTGCCCCAGACGATGCTCGAGCCCGACGCCGCGCAGCAGCTCGGCGGCCCGGTCGCGCGCCGCCGGCGCGTCGTGCCGGAAGGCGAGGGTCGGCAGCAGAACGTTCTCCAGCACCGAGTACTGGGGCAGCAGATGGTGGTCCTGGAACACGAAGCCGATGCAGCGGTTGCGGAACCTGGCCAGCTGCGGCTCGGGCAGCGCCAGCGGGTCGCGTCCGTCGATCTCGATCGATCCCGAATCCGGGCGGTCCAGGGTGCCGATCAGGTGCAGCAGTGTGCTCTTGCCCGAACCCGACGGGCCGACGATGGCCGCCGCCTCGCCGCCGGTCATCTCCAGATTGGCGCCGTCCAGGACCCGCACCGTCTCCTCGCCGAGGAGAAAGCTCTTGCTGACCTCCTGGACCGAGAGTCCACTGTCGTTTGTCGTATGCTCGCTGCTCATCCTTGCCCCTTACGTGACGCTGGATGCT
>CALZJC010000142.1 GCA_945787525.1 Thermoanaerobaculia bacterium
TAGGGTAGTCGGAAGGCGGGGCCGGCCCCCGGCACCCCCGGGGAGGCCGTGACGGAAGTGGCGAAACCGCTCAGCCGATCAGTCGGCGGCCGCGGCCGGCTTGCCGCCCTTGCCGCTCTTGCCGCCGAGCAGGAAGTGGGCCAGCGCCGGCAGCAGCAGGATCGCGCCCAGCATGTTGACCAGGAACATGAAGGTCAGCAGGATGCCCATGTCGGCCTGGAACTTGAGCGGCGAGAAGATCCAGGTGCCGACGCCGATGGCCAGGGTGATGCCGGTGAAGACGACGCCGTTGCCGGTGACCTCGAGGGTCTGGTGGTAGGCATCGGGCACCGAGGCACCCTCGGCGCGGATCCGCTGGAAGCGGCTGTAGATGTAGATGCCGTAGTCGACGCCGATACCCACGCCGAGCGCCACCACCGGCAGGGTGGAGACCTTGAGGCCGATCTCGAGCAGGGTCATCAGCGCATAGGCCAGCAGCGAGACGAGACCCAGCGGCAGGACCACACAGAGCGTGGCGCGCAGCGAGCGGAAGGTGATCAGACAGAGAAAGATGATGGCTGCGAAGACGTAGAGCAGCATCGGGAACTGGGCCGCCGAGACCGCCTCGTTGGTCGCCGCCATGACGCCGACGTTGCCGGTCGCCAGCTTGAACTGCAGGCTCTCCGTGCCGAACTCGTTGTTGAACGCCTTCACCTCGCGGACGATGCGGTCGATCGTCTCCGCCTTGTGGTCCGTGGTGAACATCATCACCGGCATGACGTCGCAGTTCGCGTTGAGCAGGCCGGTGGCGGTGGGGATGTAGGCGATCGACTGCACCAGGACGGACTGGTTGCGGGGCAGCACCCGCCATTTGAGGCCGCCCTCGTTCCAGCCGGAGTTGATCACTTTGGCGATGCCGGGCAGGGCCACCACCGACTGCACGCCCGGCACGTTCCGCATGTGCCACTCGAACCAGTCGATGGTGTTCATCACCTCGTACTCGGTGCAGCCCTGATCGACGGTCTCGACAATCGCCGTGATGATGTCGACGCCGATGGAGAACTTGTCGGTGATGATGCCGCTGTCGATGTTGTAGCGCGAGTCGGCCCGCAGCTCAGGCACGCCGCGGTGCAGATCGCCGATCTTGATCCCCTTGGCGCCCCAGGCGCCCAGGACCGTCAGCACCAGGGCGATGGCCACGATCACCTTCGCCGGGCCGGGCTCGGCGACGCGGGCTAGCTTCGCCCACACCGGCTTCAGGTGGCGCGAGCGGCGCTCGAGCTGCTCCATCAGCACCCTGTCGTGGGTGAGATAGGAGAGCAGCACCGGCAACAGCACGAGATTGGTCAGGATGATCACCGCCACACCGAGGCTGGCGGTGACCGCCATCTCCTGGATGACGCGGATCTTGATCAGCTGGATGGTGACAAAGCCGACGGTGTCGCTGATCAGGGCGATGGCGCCCGGCACCAGCAGACGGCGGAAGGCGGACCGGGCGGCGGCCATGTCGTCGGCGCCGCCGTGCACCTCGGCGCGGTAGGCGCTGACCATCTGCACGCCATGGCTGACGCCGATGGCGAAGATCAGGAACGGCACCAGGATGCCCATCGGGTCGATGCCGTAGCCGAGCGCGGTGAGCAGACCGAGCTGCCAGACCACCGCGATCAGCGAGCAAGCGAGCGGCACGATGGTCAGCTTTATCGACTGCGAGTAGACGTAGACGAAGATGGCGGTGATCAGGAAGGCGATGGCGAAGAAGAGCATCACCCGGGTAGCGCCGGCCGAGATGTCGCCGATCACCTTGGCGAAGCCGATCATGTGCACGTCGACCGGCGTCTGCTCGATCACCACGTCGACGCTGCCCTGGAAGCGGCGGCGGATCTTCTCCTCGAGCAGCTCGGCCACCTCGATGTAGTCGAGCGGCGCGCCGGTACTGGGGTCGATGTCGAGCAGCTGGGCGCTGATGATGGCGCCGCTGAAGTCGTTGGCCACGAGCCGGCCGAGGATGCCGGCCTTGAGGATGTTCTTGCGTACCTCTTCGAGGCCTTCCGGCGTCGGTTGGAACTCCGCCGGCACGACGTTGCCGCCCGAGATGCCGTCCTCGACGACCTCGGTGAAGCGGGTGTTCGGGGTGAACAGCGAGCTCACCTTGGTGCGGTCGACGCCGGGGATGAAGAAGACCTCGTCGGTCGCTGCCTTGAGAGCGTCGAAGAACTCCGGCGTGAACATGTCCCCGTCGCGGGCCATCAGCGCGATGAGCAGCCGATAGGCGCCGCCGAATCCCTCGCGATGCTTGAGGTAGGTCTGCATGTACTCGTGCTCGAGCGGCAGCAGCTTGGCAAAGCCGGCATCGATGCCGATGCGGCTGGCCGACCAGCCCATCACGATGGTGACCAGGAGAAACAGGACGATCACCAGGCGGCGATGCCCGAAGACCGCGTTTTCCAGCTTGGAGGTGATGTTGGGGGCCATACGCCTCGCCTTCGGTCAGGGCCGCGGCCGGTAGGCGGTTGACGCCGAACTCGCCGACCAGCACCAGTCCGCCGTCGGTCGTCGGCAGGGCGGTGGCCAGCCCCTGGCGGTCGGCCTGCTGCGCCAGCTCGAAGCTCTCGCCGCCATCGCGGCTCAGAAGCAGGGTGCCGGCCAATCCGGTGATGATCACCGGGCCGCCGGGCGGCCGCACGCCGTCGGTGAGCAGGGCGACCGTGCCGGTCTCGATCGGCCGCCAGGTCTCACCGGCGTCATCGGAGCGGAAGAGGTTGCCGCGCAGCCCGAACAGCAGGACGGAGTCGTCCGCCAGCGGCAGGCTGCCAAAGAAGGAGCCCTCGTAGGGGGGCTCGAGCGTCACCCAGGTCTCCCCCCCGTCGTCCGAGCGGAAAGCGCCGCCCGCCTCGGCGGCGACGTACAGCCTGCCGGAGTCGGCGCGTGAGATCTGGTTGAGGTGGAAATCCGCGGCGCTGGTGAAGGCGTACGGGTCGGTCTCCTCTTCGGCGACGGCGTCGGGGTCGACGATCGGCCGTTCGCTCCACGAGTCGCCTCCGTCGGAGGTCTCGAGGAAGAAGCCGTAGGCGCCGATGGCGAAACCGGTGTCGGCGTCCCTGAACCAGACGTCGAAGAGCGGCCGTTCCTGCTCCGGCGCCCAGAACAGCCGCTGCCAGGTCTCGCCACCGTCGCGGGTGCGCAGGATCACCGCGTCGTGACCGACCACCCAGCCGAGGTTCTCGTCATGCAGAAAGACGCCGGTCAGGGTGGAACGGGTCGGAACCTCGACCTGGCGCCAGGTCTCTCCCGGGTCGCGGCTGACCAGCACGTGGCCGCGCTCGCCGACGGCCATCATCAGTTCGCCGGCGGCGGCCGCGTCGAGCAGCAGCGAGCGCGCGGCGAGAGGCCGGATGAGAGTGGTTTCGATCTCGTCGTCTTGCGGCGCGCCGACGGCCGGAAGCGCGGTCAGGGTGACGCCCAGGAGCAGCGTCAGCGCGCGCCGGGAGATGTGGGCCGGCCGGGCGGCCGGCCGGCCCGAAACAGCCGTCAACGCACCCCCGCGCGACGCAGGGCCGCCGGAGTGTAGTCCTCCAGCGTGCGTTGGATGTCGAAGCGGTACATGCCGTACTCGTTGTCCAGACCGATGGCGAGATAGCGGCCCGCCTGCAGGTCGGTATGAACCTCGAGGGTGGTCCAGAGCATCGGGACCTCATAGTAGTTGATCACGAAGCCCTCGGAAACCCGCCACAGCTGGTCGCGCTTGTCGTACTGGTCGACCAGCAGGATCTGCCAGCTGTCCTCGTCGACGTAGAGCGTGCGGCGCTTGTAGATGTGGCTGGTGCCCTCCTTGAGCGTCGCGTCGACCACCCAGACCCGGTGCAGCTCGTAGCGCAGGTGCTCCGGGTTGATGTGCAGCGGCGTCAGGATGTCCTTGTGCTTCAGCTTGTCGCTGTGGAGATCGTAGTTGTTGTACGGAACGTAGATCTCCTTCTTGCCGATCAGCTTCCAGTTGTAGCGGTCGGGTGCGCCGTTGAACATGTCGAACTGGTCCGAGGTGCGCATGCCGTCGGCCGCCGTGCCCGGGTTGTCGTAGGCCACATTGGGGGCCCGTCGCACCCGGCGCTGGCCGGGGTTGTACAGCCAGGCCGCGCGGGGCTCCTTGACCTGGTCGAGGGTCTCGTGCACCAGCAGGATGCCGCCGGCCAGCCGCGCCGGCGCCACGACTTCCTGCTTGAAGTAGAGGATGCGGTTGTTGAGCGACTCCTCGGTCTGCCCCTCCTGGCTGTAGACCACGTTGAACTCGTCCTCGAAGACGACTTCGGTGTAGCTGCCACCGCGGGTGGGCGCGGCCTGCGAGATCTTGCGTGAGGCGATGTTGCTGCGGAAGCGGGTCAGGTGGTTCCAGACCACCTCGACACCGCTCTTGGGAATGGGGAAGGGTGTCCCCATGATGGCGCCCTGGATGCCGTCGCCGCCCTCGACCAGCTTGGCGGTGGTCGCGACACGCTTGGTGGCGTCGTAGATGCGCTGCGGGTAGGCGGCGCTGCGGCGGGTCGGGTAGACCTTCATCTTGAAGGTGTCGTAGGCCTTGAGCATCGCCTGGTGGCCCGGGGTGAGCTTGGCGGCGTGCTCGGCCATGTTGGCGCCGGTGATGGTGAGCAGGACCGCGTCGCCGGCGAACGGGTTGCGGTGGTGCTCACCCGGGACATAGCCGGTCGGTGGCTTGGTGATGCCTCCGTCCCAGGCCGGAATCGTACCGTCGGCGTTGCCTGCCTTTACGGCCCCCACCGGGGTCAGCTCGGCGCCCAGCTTGGCCGCTTCCGCGGCGCTCACCTCGGCGGCGGCAGGCAGCGAGAGGGCGACGAGCAGCGCCAGGGCGCCGGCCGTCAGAATCAGTGTCTGTCTGGTCATAGCGATCTTCTCCCGTTCCTAGAATGAGTATTTGATGTTGGTGCCGACGAAGTCGCGATCGCCGATCAGATTGTAACGGCCGCCACCCGAGAACGTCGTGTAGCTGAGGTCGAACTCCAGCTTGCTCTGGCGGTCGAAGCCGAGTCCCAGAGTCAGCGCTGTGCGGCCCTCGATGAAGTTGCCACCGGGGCCCGGAGAGATGCCCGAGACGTCGTGCTGCCAGGCGAAGCGGGGCTTTACGTTGAAGCCGCCCACCGCGTTGAGATAGTCGAGCCGCCCGGCCAGCCGATAGCCGTAGGACTCGGAGTCGGCGAAACGGTCCGCCGGCTCGATCGGCTTGCCGGCGTGGGCCGAGGCCAGCAGCGGGTTGCCGCTGACGTAGGTGGCGGGCCCCTCGAAGCGCAGCACGTCCTTGCTGGGCATGCTGTGCACCTTGGTCAGCGCTCCCTCGAACAGGAAGACGCCCTGATCGGCACCCATGGTCGGACCGAGGATCTTGGTCAGCGTGGTCTGGATCTGCGAGACGTCGAGCCGCCGGATGCCCGGGACCTCCCTCCCGAACTGGCCGAAGAAGTTGCCGACCTGGTTGGCCTGCGCCAGGCCCGAATTGAACGCACCGAGAGCGGAGAAGAGCAACTCGACGTCGTCCACCTGCAGCGGCGCGTCCTGGCGGTGCGAGATCTCGCCCTGCCAGGCCCAGGTGCCGACCGTCGTGTTGAAGCTCAAGCCGTAGAGCTTGATGTCCTCCGGGTAGGCGATGAAGTAGCGCGCCGTCTGCGCGAAGGCGTCGGTGGCGAAGGCGGTGATCACCGCTGCCACCGCCGCCGGGCTGCCGCCCGCCAGCGCCGTGTTGATGGCCGCCTGCGAGACGATGCCCGCCTGGAGGCCGGTCAGGCCGGCGCCGACACCGGCGAGAACACCCGCGTTGAGCGCCGCGTTCGGGGCGCCGGTCTGCAGCAGGACGCCGATCGCGGTCTGTCCGGCGACAGCGAAGCCGTTCGCCTGCAGCGCGCCGGCCAGGGTGCCGGTCCGCCCGTTGATGGTGGGCAGCCGCGAGTGGTAGTTCATGAAGTAGAAGCCGAACTCGGTGTCGTTCAAGCCCGGCGCGAAGACCCGCAGGGCGGCGCCGTACTGGCCGCCCTCGTCGGCGAAGCGGTCCGGCTCGCGCGGCACGCCGAGGAACGGCCGGTCGGTGAACGGGAAGGTCGCCATGTCGCTCGAGTCGCCGAAGCCGAGGAAGACGGTGTCGCCGCCCCGGCCGGCGAAGTCGTTGGTCGCCCAGTAGGAGCCTACCGGGTCGATCCTCGTGCGGCCCCAGTCGTAGAGATAGAAGAACTCGAGGGACGTGTTGAGCGAGGTGCCGATCGAGGCCGAGACCAGGCCCTCGGGCAGCAGCGCGTCACGCAGCTCGGCGCCGGGCACGCGGATGGCGCTGACGTCGATCGGGTTGATGGCGTTGATGCCGCCCTGGATGAAGGTGCTCTCGCCCCAGCTCAGGACCTGCTCGCCGATGCGGATCTCCGCCGGCCGGCTGCCGAGGTCGAACTTCTTCCAGACGAAGGCGTCGAGCACGTCGGCCCGGCTGCCGACCCGTTCCAGCGCCGCTTCGCTGAGCGGCGTACGCAGGCGGTCGCCGTCCTCGTTCTCCTGGTCGTATAAGGCGCGGAAACGCACGAAGGCTCCGGTGCTCTTGCCCCGCAGGTCCATCTCGCTGGTCAGCTTGATGACGTTGCTGAAGATGCCGGTGTCGTAGTTGAGATTGCCGTCGTCGCCGTTGACCGAAAAGGCCCTACCGCCATTGGCCAGGCCGATGAGCTCCGGGTCGGCGGGGTCGAGGCGGTACTGCGCGCCCCAGGAGATCGTCGTGTCCCAGGTGAAGCTGAGCTCGCCCTTGCCCCAGCTGACCGCCCCGACGGGACTGGCCAGCAGCAGAGCAAGCCCAACAGCCGGCAGGATCCGCCAGGCCTGGCGGACGCGCCCTCGAGAGTCGTTCAGTGCTCTTGTCATCTATGCCTCCGTTTAGTCCTCGCCTCCTCCGTTCCCGCGTCGCGCGCGAACGGGCAGCCGGCTTGCCCATGCCCGATGGAGCGCTGGCACCGACCGCTGACGAAAGTAGCCGTAGATAAACACATCAACCGCGGGTCCGTACACACCCGCCGAAGTAGCCGGATCGACTACCTGCGTGGGTGGGAACGTCTGCGACTCCACTAGAACCACGAGTGTACCTCGCCCGGCCCTGTTTTGGAGCGTTCGAGCCGGCGACGCGACCGGCGGGCTCTGCGGGGCCGGCTACGGGCTGGCGGCGATCTCGTCGTCCGGCGCGGCGGCGTGATGCTCGAGCACGTGCATGCCGACCCACTGGGCGATGATGTGGTCGGGGACCGCGACGAGCTCGACTCTCAGATCGCTCGCGGCGCCAGCGCGGACGATCGACAGGGTGACGACGTTGCCCGGCACCAGCGAGCGTTTCATCTCGGCCCAGACCACCTCGTCGTCTTCGTTGGTCGGCACACCGTTGAAGGCGACGACGACGTCTCCCACCTGGACTCCGGCCGTGGCCGCCGGCGAGCCCTGCACGACGTGCGAGATCCGCGGCCGTCCATCGGTCTCCTCCCACTCGATGCCGATCCAGCCTCTCTGCTTGAGCTTGTCGGCCATGTCCCGGATGCAGGTCGAGGCCTCGGCGCCGCATCTCTTCTGGTGCTCCTTGTCGTCCTCGCCCGCCAAAACGGGACCGACGCTGAGGAGCAGAACGGGAAACAAGAGGGCGATCGCTTTCTTCATCTTCATCTCCAGGCGAATCGTTGCAGGCTGCGGTCGACTAGATACAGGTGCTGTAGGGGTCCGACGCCGGGTCGCACAGCGAGGAGTGAAGCCGTCCGCCGAGACCCGGGAAGGCCGAGCCCACCAGCGGGAAGCTGTCCAGGCTCTCGGTGGCGGCGCCGCCGGCACCGGCAGAGGAAGGACCGGCGCCCGCGGCGGGAAGCTCTTGCTGGGTCTCGCCAGCCAGAGACGGCAGCTCCTCCGGGCTCTCGATTGCGCGGCATCCGAAGCTCAGCGCCAGGACGCCCAGAAGCGCCGCGGCTCCCGGCCGGTGGACCGAGGCCAGGCGCCGCACGCTGACACGCATCCACATCACAAAGCGCAATACGGGGCCGGCCCGGGCAGGGTTGCATCGGCCGGCAGCCGTGATACCGGCGCCGTCGTCAAAGCGCGCTAGCCCGGATACGCGCCACCAGATCGCCGTAGCGGGCGCTGTGAAGCTCGTAGAGCGGCGCGACGGCGTTGCGGAAGGGCGTCAGATCCTCGATCTCGAAGAGCTCTACACCGGCCTCTTCCAGAGTCGCCCGCGCCGCGGTCTCGTAGTCGCGCCAGAACTCTCTCTGAGCGGCGGTCGATGCCTCGGCGGCGCGTCGCAGGGCGACCTGCTCCTCGCCGCTCAGGGCCTGCCAGGCCTCGTCGTTGACCAGCAGCAGGTCGGGAACCATGGAGTGGCGATCGAACGAGTAGAACCTGGCCGCTTCGAAATGGCGCTCGGAGCGGTAGCTCGGCAGGTTGTTCTCGGCTCCGATGGATACCGGCGAAGCGCCCAGCGCCTCGACCATCTGTCGCATCATCTCCGACTTCTGGACGCGGATCTTGAGGCCGTCGAGGTCGCTCAAGGCTCGCACCGGCCGGCGCCGGTTGTAGAACGAGCGCGCCCCGGCGTCGTACCAGGTCAGACCGACGAATCCGGCGTCGGCGACCGAAGCGAGCAGTTGGCGACCGATCGGGCCCTCGAGGACGCGCCACATCTCCGCCCCGTCGGCGAACAGGTAGGGCAGGGTCAGGACACCGATCTGCTGCGAGAACTCGGTCAGCGGCGCCACCGAGACACAGGCCATCCGCACGCCGCCGAAGCGCAGCTTCTCGAGCAGCTCCTTCTCGTTGCCGAGCACCCCGCCGAGCTGTAGATCGATCTCCAGCCTCGGTCCGAGCAGCGCGTCGCCGCTCACCGTGTCGGCGAAATGGCGCAGGCCGCGCGCGGTGGGGTAGCCCTCGACGTGGACGTTGGCGAGGATGAACCGGGCCCGGCGGCTGGCCGCGTCGCTGCCGGGGTCGCTGCCGCACGCGGCCAGCCCGACGCCGGCGGCGAGCACCG
>CALZJC010000143.1 GCA_945787525.1 Thermoanaerobaculia bacterium
AGCACGCCGATGACCTGCAGCTCGAAGTTCTCGCGGCTGATCTCGATGTTGTTGCGCGCCACTCGGATGCCGCTCTCGACCGTCTCACGGCCGGAGTTGCGCATCAACGGCTGCACGAAGCGCAGGTCGAAGTCGACGTTGAAGCTGGGATTCAACAGCGCGAAGGTGGAGTTGGTCTTGAACCGGCTGTTGTCCCAGACCACCGATGCGGTACCGCCGGTCGGCACCAGCTTGCTGACGTTGAAGTTCAAGCTCGTGCCCTCGCTCGCCCGGATGTCGGCACCGTCCAGGTTGGAGGCCGCCGGGTTGGTCTCGTCGAAAGCGCTCAGATCGACCCGCGTGTTGATGTCGTAGATCCCGCGGCTCTCGTCGAGGCGGAACTCCGACTCGCTGCGCCGGTAGCGCTCGACCACCAGCGACAGGTTGCGCTCGAGGGCGATGCCGATGGCTTCCTCGAGGCTCAGAGTCAGGACACCGTCCTGCAGGCGCAGCCCAGCGGCGCTCCTCGTCATCTCGTCCCGGGTCATCTCGTCCCGGGCCATCTCGTCCTGGGCTCGTGCGGGCGCCGCTGCCCCGGCGACCGTCAGGAGGCAGAGCCCGAGGGCCACCGCCACGTTCCACTGGGTGCATCTCCACGTTCGCGTCTCTTTCATCGCTCGATTCCTCGCCGTGCGGAGTTCACTGTGACCGCATGAAACCGTCGGCAGAAAGCGCCGCCGGGTATTTCTTATGCTACGTTGCCGGCCGGCAAAAGTTCCACTGCCCGCTACCCGATCAGGGGGGCGGACATCTCGTCCGGATAGTGGCAGCCGACCGGCCAGCCGGCGCGCTCCTCGAGGGCCGGCTCGTCGGTGCTGCAGCGCTGCCGGACGATCGGGCAGCGGGGGTGAAAAGCGCAGCCACTCGGTGGGTCCATGGGGCTGGGCGGCTCGCCGGGCAGCAGGATCCTCTGGCGGCCGCTCGTCGGGTCGGGCACCGGCACCGCCGACAGCAGGCTGACGGTGTACGGGTGGCGCGGCCGGGCGAAAATCTCGCTCGCGTTTCCGACCTCCACCAATCTGCCGAGATACATCACGGCCACGCGATCGGCGATCTGCTCCACCACGGCCAGGTCGTGGGCGATGAGCAGCAGGGTGAGGCCCAACCGCCGCTGCAGATCGACCAGCAGGTTGATGATCTGGGCCTGGACCGAGACGTCCAGCGCCGAAACCGGCTCGTCGGCGAGCAGCAGCGAGGGCTCGGTGGCCAGCGCTCGGGCGATGCCGATGCGCTGCCGCTGGCCGCCCGAGAACTCGTGGGGATAACGATCCAACGCGTCTTCCGGCATGCCGACGAGGCCGAGCAGCTCCCGCAGCCGGCCGGGGATCTCGGCCCTGGGGATCAGCCGATGGACCTCGATCGGCTCGGCGACGATCTTGCGCACCGTCATCCGCGGATTGAGCGAGCCGTAGGGATCCTGGAAGATCATCTGGAAGTCGCGCCGTTGCCGCCGCAGCTCGCGCGGTGAGAGCTCGAGCAGCTCCCGGCCGCGAAACCGCACGCTGCCCGAGCTCGGCTCGACGAGCCGGATGATCGATCGCGCCAGGGTCGTCTTGCCGCTGCCCGACTCGCCCACCAGGGCGAAGCACTCGCCCTCCTCCAGCCGCAGGCTGACCCGGTCCACCGCCCTGACGGAGCCCCGCTGCCGCTGCAGCAGTCCGCGCCGCACCGGAAACTCCTTCGACAGCGCTTCGACTTCGAGGATCGTGCTCAAGATCCGCTCGCCTCGGGCCGCGGCCCTTCGTACAGGAAACAGCGCGCCGTCTGGCGTTCCGCCACCCGGTAGATCTCGGGCTGGCGCTGCCGACACTCATCCATGACGTCGGCACAGCGCGGGTGGAAGGCGCAGCCCGCCGGCAGACTCGCCGGCTCCGGTACCTGGCCCGGGATAGCCGGAAGATCGCCACCGCGAGCGGCGCCTCCCAGCGTCGGCACGGCCGCCAGCAGACCACGGGTGTAGGGATGGGCCGGGGCCGCGAAGAGCGGCTCGACGGGCGCCTCCTCGACTCCCTGGCCGGCGTACATGACGACCACTCGATCGCAGGTCTCGGCGACCACCGCCAGGTCGTGGGTGATCAGCAGGACCGCCAGCCCGAGCTGCTGTCGCAACCCCTCGAGCAGTTCCAGGATCTGCGCCTGCACCGTCACGTCCAGTGCCGTGGTGGGCTCGTCGGCGATGACCAGATCCGGTTTGGCGGCCAGGGCGATGGCGATCATCACCCGCTGCCGCTGACCGCCGGAGAGCTGATGAGGATAGTCCTTGAGGCGCTGCCGGGGTGCCGCAATGGCCACCAGGTCGAGCAATCTGACCGCCTCCTCCCGGGCCTCGCGCCGCGACACGGCATGATGCACCCGCACCGCCTCGGCGATCTGGAAGCCCACCGACAGTACCGGGTTGAGAGCCGACATCGGCTCCTGGAAGATCATGCCGATGCGGCGGCCGCGCACCCGGCGCATCTCCGGCTCCGCCAGCTCCAGCAGATCTTCGCCCTCCAGCAGGATACGCCCCGCGGTGATCCGGCCGGGCTCCGGCACCAGGCGCAGCAAAGCCAGCGCCGTGATGCTCTTGCCGCAACCGGACTCCCCCACCAACCCGACAAACTCGCCGGGAGCAACCGAGAAGGAGAGCCGTCGCACGACCTCGACATCGCCGCCAGCGCCGGGAAACGCCACCGACAGCCCGTCGACCGCGAGGAGCGCGTCCGGCATCGAGCTCAGAGCCGTCCTGCCCGGCGCAACAGCCAGGTCAGGACCAGGGCGACGCCGTAGCCCGTGGCGCCGGCGGTCGCCTTGCCGCCAGCGCTTACCCAGGCCGTGCCGGCGATGTCGAGATGGGCCCAGCGCTCGACTCCTTCGATGAACTCGCCGAGGAAGGCGGCGGCGTTGTTGGCGCCGCCCCAGCGGCCGGCGATGTTCTGCAGGTCGGCGTGATTACCCCGCATCTCGGCACCGAACTCCCGCCACAGCGGCATGCGCCACAGCCTCTCGGCGCTGCTCGTCGCCGCCGCCTCCAGCTCCCCGGCGAGGCCGTCGTCGGGGCTGTAGAGCGCGGCGCCATGATGGCCGAGTGCCACGACCGTGGCGCCGGTGAGGGTGGACATCTCCACCAGGCTGTCGGCGCCTTCCTCACAGGCCAGGGCCAGCGCGTCGGCGAGGATCATGCGACCTTCGGCGTCGGTGTTCAGCACTTCGACCGTCTTGCCGTTGTAGCACTTGACGATATCGCTCGGACGGTAGGCATCGCCGGAGGGCATGTTCTCGGCCAGCGGCAGGTAGGCGCGAAAGCGGAAAGGCAGGTCCAATTCGGCAGCTCCGCGCACGATGCCCAGCACGGCGCAGGCGCCGCACTTGTCGTATTTCATCTCGTCCATCGACTTGGCCGGTTTGATCGAGATGCCGCCGGTGTCGAAAGTGACGCCTTTGCCGACCAGCGCGACCCGGTGAGGTCCGCGGCCCCACTCCAACCGAACCAGCCGGGGTGGGTTGGCGGAGCCCCGGCCAACGGCCAGGATGGCACCCATACCACGCCGTTTCAGGTGCGCCGGCTCGAGCACCCGGATGCCGAGATCGTGCTGGCGCGCCAGCTCGCGGGCCTGTTCCGCCATCCATCCCGGCGTCGCCTCGTTGGGAGGGGTGTTGGCGAGATCACGGGCGACGGCCACGCCGCTGGCGATGGCCCGACCCGGCGCGGCAGCGCGGCGATAGTGCCCGACCTCACCCGCGGGAGGCAGCAGATGGACCCGGGAGAGAGTCCTCGGCCGCTCCTGGCTGCGGAAGCTGTCGAATCGGTAGCCGGCCAGGGCCAGGTGGCGGCAGACCGCCGTCGCGGCCGTCACGCCGAGGCTGGCGGCATGATCGGGCGGCCGTACGGCCACGCGGCGATGCATCTCTCCGCCGGCCATGGCCACCACCGTGCCGAGCCATGCGGCCAGCGCGACCTCGTCGAAGTCGTCACGCGGCCCGAGGCCGAAGAGAACCGCCGGCGGCTCGCCTGCGGAGCGGCCCAGCTGGCCGCGGCGGCCGGTCCAGGCGGAACGACGCGTCAGGGCCCGGAGACGCCGGGTCAGCTCGTCCGGGAGCCCTTCGGTAGGCGGCGGCTCGTCGGCGAAGGCTGCGGTCGCGAACAGCACGCCGCGGGGCGGGCGCGAAGAGCTGATCGTCACTTCGAGCAAGCTGCTCATGGATTGGCCGGGGCTGCGGGTGAACGATCGCTGCCGCCGGCCCTTCTGGTCGGCCGTATGTTATACGCTGCCGCCGCGACGGATTATGGATCTGGAACACCTTTTCCGGCAGCTGCGCGGACCCTTCAGCTTTCTCCGGCCGGAGCCCGCGGAGTTGAGGACGCTGGCCCGGGACTACTCCATCGCCCTGCCGGAGCCGCAGCGGGTGTTCCTCCACCGCGAGGAATCGACCCCGATACTCGGCTTCCCGGTGCTCCAGGGCGACTCCGAGTGGGCCCTGCGGGCCGCCCTCGAGCGCTACATCGAGGCTGAGGAGGACCTCCAGTGGGGCCGCGTCAGCCGCCGCGGGACCGATCCCAAGGTCTACCAGGCGGCCTGGGAGGAGTACTACTCGCTGCTCAGCCGGGTCACCGAGAACGTCACCGCCTCGAGCTTCGGGCGGCGCTATCCGAGCATCTTCTGGCTCTACCACTCGATCGCCCTGTCCCGCCTGCTCAAGGAGATTCCCCGCCGGTTGGTGCGCCGTGACGCCGAGCTGGCCCGCCTGCACGGCGACGAGGTCAAGTACCAGGTCCTCCACCGCTATCTGGACAAGGTGTTCCAGCTGACCTACGACGGCGTGCAGCGGGTGGCGCGACAGGCCGAGGATCGCGAGGAGGACCTCTTCCCGCAGCTCCTCCAGCTGATGCGCGACAACGTGCTGATCCTCTCCGAGGACCACATCGGCCCCGATCTCTCGCAGCTGTCCAGTTACTTCAGGGGCTACCTGCACCGTGAGCCCGAGGAGATTCTCGGAGCTCTCGCGGCGGTCGGCGAATGGCTGGAGTCGCGGCTCGGCACCGATCCGGGGTTTGCCGGCGCGGTGCGCCAGGTGATCGGCAAGGAGCTGCCCGAGCGACCGCAGTCCCTGCTCCGCCACTGCGGTTTGCTGCGCTTCTTCTCCACCTGGCCGGGCTTTCCGGACCACGCGATGAGCTCCGAAGACGTGGAGCTTTGGGAGTTGTTGCTGCTCCGGCTCAAGGAGTTCGAGCTGCTCCTGGGTCTGCGGCGGCTGGTGATCCCCGTGCGGACGGACACCGTGCAAGGGCTGGTCTGTCGCGGGGCGTTGTGGGGCGCAGGCGCCAAGGACGTGGCGCTGTCCGACAGCACGCGGCCGCTGGATTTCCTGCGACCGTGGGTGGTCGATCCCAAGGTCAGCCGCTTCGGGTTGATCTACGACATCACCGACTTCTCGGCCATCCTGTCGGTTCTCAGCCGATCGGGCACCGACGAGCAGGACCGTTCCTACCGGCGCATCTTCCGCTTTCAACGGCGGGTGAATCGGCTGGCCCGCGGCCGCCGGCTGCGCCTCGAAAAGTACCTGGGCGACGGCGCGCTCTACTCCGGACGCCACCCCGCGCGTCTGCTGGCCGTCGCCCTGGGCGTGCAGCGCTACTACAAGAGGACCCTGGAAGAGGGCTTTCCGTTCGATCGCGGCATGCGCATCGCCCTCAACTACGGCACCTATCGGCTGCTGCCGATCGAAGGCGGCGACGCCGGCGGCGACGCGATGCGCTACGAGTTCTTTGGTCAGGGTATCGTCGAGCTGACCCGGCTCTCCACCGGCAAGGCGATGCGCGACATCGACGAGACCCGCACGCTGCTGATCGGTCTGGGCTATCCGGCGCACGAGGTCGACAGCTTCTTCGCACCGGTGATGTCCCAGAACGTCGATGTCATCGACAAGGGCGAAGAGGATCGCCAGTTCTACGCTTACATCAACCGCAACGGCGCCCTGGTCAACGAGGGCATCGTCGCCTCCGAGAGGTTCGTCCAGCGGCTCGAGGAGCTCGAGTCGCCGAAGGCCCTCTACCGCATGCGGGAGGGCAGCCGCAGGTATCTGGTCTGCGAGATGGAGTCGGCGGGCGAGCCGCTGCAGTTCGCCCTCCGCCAGCTGGGCCGCGCCAGCTTCAAGGGCATCGGCAAGCTGGTCATCTTCGAGATCGTCGACCCCGAGCCGTGGGACCTGAGCGCCGGCGAGGAGCTGGCGCCGACCCCCCTCGTCGCTGCGCTGCAGGCCGAGGCCCTGGCCGAATCACGGTCCACCTGAGGGAGCACAGCCCATGACCGACCCGCTCATCCGCAGCAACCTCGACGGCCTGCCGCCGCCCCGACGCGGCAAGGTACGCGACGTCTACGACCTGGGCGACGAGCTGCTCATCGTCGCCAGCGATCGCATCTCAGCCTACGACCACGTCCTGCGGCCGGGAATCCCCGGCAAGGGCAAGATCCTGACGCAGCTGTCGAACTACTGGTTCGAGCGGCTGGCGGCGATCGCTCCACACCATCTGCTGGCCACCGACACGAGGGACTTCCCGGTCTCGCTGGCGCCGCATGTCGAAGACCTCGCCGGCCGCTCGGTGCTGGTTCGCAAGACCGCGGTCGTGCCGTTCGAGTGCGTCGCCCGGGGCTTCCTCGCCGGTAGCGGCTTTCGCGACTACACGGCCACCGGCGCGGTCTGCGGGCTGTCCCTGCCCGCCGGCCTGCGCCGCGCCGATCGCCTGGCCTCGCCGCTGTTCACGCCAGCCACCAAGGCGACCACCGGCCACGACGAGAACGTCGGTCTGGCGGTCCTGGCGCGCGCCCTCGGGCCGGAGCTCACCGAGCGTCTCCGCCGGCTGACCCTGGCGCTCTACACGGCCGGCGCCGAGCACGCCGAGGCCAGCGGCATGCTCCTGGCGGACACCAAGTTCGAGTTCGGGCTGGTGGGCGGCGAGCTGCTGCTGATCGACGAGGCGCTCACCCCCGACTCCTCCCGCTTCTGGGACGCGTCGGCCTGGCAGCCGGGCACCGAGCCGGTCTCGTACGACAAGCAGTACGTACGCAACTGGCTCGACCAGAGCGGCTGGGACCACGAATCGCCGCCGCCGGAGCTGCCCGGAGAGGTCGTTCAGGGCACTCTCGATCGCTACATCGAGGCGTTCGAACGGCTGACCGGCCGCGCTCCCGAGCTCTAGCCCGACCTTCTCACCAAGGGTCTACGAAACGCCGTAGACGCTTCGCGTCGACGATCGCTGAGAAAGGTCAGCGCGAAGAAAAGTAGCTGGAGAGTAGTGGCTCACGTATTCCCGGCCGTCAGCATTGACCGACACCATTCCTCGTGTGCGATCGGATCATCAGCGAACTCCGCTTCCACCAATAGGTCTCGGGTATCAATGTGAAACAACTCTGCGGCCACCTTGAACAACCTGGGTCCCTGCATGGCCAGTTTGATCACCGAAAACCGCACGCGCTCGAGCACCTCGACCGTGGGAGGACCATAGAGTGCGCCGTCGTACTCAAACAACGCCCTCACCTCAGCCCGAACCCCGGGGTCGTCGATCAACTCGATCAGCAGGCGTGTTCGATGGGTCAGTGGTCCAGCCAAAGTCCACCTACGGAACTCACGGGGCGGCGTCACGGACTTCTACCACCATGTACCGGCATGGGCCGAACTCCGGATCCTGGAACTCGCGGAACAGGTGGAAGCCAGCCTTCTCAAACGCTCGGATCGCGCGCCCGTTTGAAACCGATGTTCCCAGGCCCGCAACCGTCGCGAAGGGATCCAGCCGCAAGCGAGCCACGAGCAAGCCGAGGGATCTCGGCCCAATGCCGCGGCCAATAAACTCCGGTTCCCCGATCAAGACGTCGATGTCCACGAGGCCTTCTGGAAGGTCGGCCAGCCCAGCAGCCTCGAGCTCGTTCCGAGGGGGCGTCTGCCAGCACAGATAGCCAACCGGGGCTCCGTCCGCCACTATGACGGCCTGGTTCTCTGCCGAGCACTGCAGCGAGTTCTCCAGCGCCAGTTGGGGATCTCCCCACCACCGAGCCACGTGCGGTCGGCGCAGCCAATCCCGGAGCTTCGGCGAGTGGAGCTCGGGATCGAGGGCCTCAAGACGGACTTCCCGTATGGGCATCACGTCACCTGCTTGCTGCGTGACGGGTTTTGAGCTCATTGGCGCCATCGATTGCCTTCAAGCCTTCAGGCGACTCCGATCCCTCAAAGAGAGGGCAGATCTCGCGTCGGAACAGCCACGACCAGATCGCCTGACTCCGGTTTGCATTGTTTGCGTGAGCATGGCCGGCCCCCCGACTCAAAAACCCGAGGTCGGCAGCGATCCCAGCAGGTACTTCAGGTCATCGTCCGACCAGCGCAGGCCGCCGCCGAAGAAG
>CALZJC010000144.1 GCA_945787525.1 Thermoanaerobaculia bacterium
GACCATCACCGAGGCCGAGAACGGGATGCCGGTCTCGATGAGCTTTCTGATCGCCGTGTTCCCGGTATGGCACATGCCGACGTCGTCGCAACGGATGGCCAGCTCGACCGGCGGCTCGGCCTGGGAGGGCACCGGCTCGACGGCGGTCGAGCGCCGCGCGACGGCGAGCGCGAAGATGCCGCTGACGACAACGACCGTGCAGAGGAATCGCTTCATGTTCCGGCCTCCTTGAACCGCTATCACCGGGCTCGGTGCCTGTCCCGGCTCCGGGCATCCAGGTACAGCGCCGCCGCCCCGAGGACGGCGACGTTCTCGATCTCACTCACCGTGATCGTCAGTCGCCCGAGGGCGTGCTGGTAGGCGTAGCCCTCGAGCCGTTCCCGCATGCCCGCCTCGAACAGCCGATAGGCCTTGCTGATCGACCCTCCGAGCACGATCAGCTCCGGATCGTAGGCGTACAGGAGGATCAGGATCGCATGGCCCAGCTCGACGCCGAATCTGTGGAAGAGCCGCAGGGCCTCCTCCTCTCCGCGTTCGGCGCGTTCGCAGACCAGGTGGCCGGGCTCGCCGGCCTCTCGTTGGAAGAACTCGCCGGAGCAGTAGTACTCGACCTTGTGCCCTCTGTGGGGCATCGCGCCGATCTCGCCGGCGCCGCAATTGCTGCCGCTGTGCAGCCGGCCGTCGATGATGATGCCGGCTCCCAGACCGGTGCCGATGGTCAGGGCGACGACGTCGCGATAGCCCCGGGCCTTGCCGAAATGGAGTTCGCCGAGGGCGAAAGCATTGGCGTCGTTGTTGATCCAGGCGACGACGCCGTAGCGCTCCTCGAGCCTGTCCTTGAGCGGCACCTCGCGCCACGAGGGGATGTTCTCGACCGAGTAGACGATCCCCCGCTCGACGTCGACCTGGCTGGGGACGCCGCAGCCGATGCCGACGACACCGTCGTCGTGCACCCGGTCGACCGTCTCGAAGACCTCCTGCAGGACCTGCTCCTCCGCCGCCTGGCCGGAGATCCGGCGCGCCTCGAGCTGCTCGATGGCGACGCCTCGAACCCTCCCGGCCCTGACATTCGTGCCGCCGAGATCGATGCCGACGATCGTGCCGCTTGCCATCGTTCGCCTTCTGCCGCTCGCTCCGAGGAGGATCACGATAGCAGGGCGCGATTCGCCGGCGCCCCACCCGTCGGGGCGTGCACGGCGGTAGACTGCAGCCGGCGTCATGACTCTCAGGTCGGAGATCTTCGAGCAGCCTGCGGTGCTCGAGCGGTTGCTGCGGACCCAGCAGGACCAGGTCCGCGAAGTCGCCGACACGGTGCGGCGCCGGGGCGTGCACTCGATCTTTATCGCCGCCCGCGGCACCTCGGACAACGCGGCGATCTACGGCAAGTATCTGTGGGGGGCCGTGAACGGACTGCCGGTGGCGCTGGCGGCGCCGTCGCTGTTCACGCTCTACCGCAAGCCGCCGAGGCTCGACGGCAGCCTGGTCATCGGCATCTCGCAGTCGGGCCAATCGCCGGACATCATCGCAGTCGTGCAGGAAGGCCGCAGGCAGGGTGCCCTGACCCTGGCGATCACCAATGATCCCTCGTCGCCCCTCGCCGCGGCGGCCGACGAGGTTCTGGACACCGTCGCCGGGTCGGAGCACGCCGTCGCCGCCAGCAAGACCTACACGGCGCAGCTGCTCGCCATTGGCCTGCTGAGCGCCGCTCTGCAGGATGACCCGCGGCTGCTCGCCGAGCTCGAGCGCGTGCCGACCCTGGTCGAGGAGGCCCTGGCGCTGGACGACGCCATCAAGTCGGCGGCGGAACGCTACCGCTACATGGACCAGTGTGTGGTGCTCGGGCGGGGCTTCAACTACGCGACGGCCTACGACTGGTCCCTCAACCACAAGGAGCTGACCTACGTCGTCGCCGAGCCCTACTCCTCGGCCGACTTCCGCCACGGCCCGGTGGCCATCGTCTGCGACGGATTCCCGGTGCTGGCCGTGGCGCCCGCCGGCGCGGTGTTCGACGACACGCTGAACCTGCTCGAGACCCTGGCCTCGGAGCACCGGGCGGAGCTGCTGGTCCTGTCGAACGAGGATCGCGCACTGGCGCTGGCGCGGACGCCGCTCGGGCTGCCGGCAGATCTGCCCGAGTGGCTGATCCCGCTGGTGTGTATCGTCCCCGGGCAGCTGTTCTCGTACCACCTGACCCGGGCCAAGGGCTACGACACCGAGAACCCGCGGCGGCTGCAGAAAGTCACTCGGACAGTCTGAGACCGGCCGGCTGTCAGCCGGCGCTCGACGCGGCCAGCAGCGCCCGGACGCGGCCGATCTCCTCGTTGTACCCGGCCGCGGGGGCCGAGGCGACAAAGAGCTCCAGCAGTGGGCGGGCCGCCGCGGTCTTGCCCTGCTCCCAGAGGCCGGTGCCGACGGCGAGCAGCTTGGCGTGCTCCGCCGCATCGGCGGCGACCGCCGCGCGCCAGTGCACCATCGCAGCGTCCGATCGCCCCTCCTCGATTGCCATGATGCCGAGGGATCTGTGTGCTGGCGCCGCCCTCGGGTTGGCCGCCAAGGCCTCTTCGAAGGCCGCGCGAGCCTCGTCCCGCTGCCCGCCCATCAGCAAGACGGTGCCCAGGTAGACCGAGACCTTGGGGCTCGTGGGATTCAGCTCTCGGGCTCGCTGAAAGGTCGCGAGGGCCTCTTGCGGCTGTCGCAGACGAGCCAGCGCGAGACCGCGAGTCAGCAGCACCTCCATGTCGGGCTCGGCCAGCCGGGTGTGTGGCTCGGTCAGCAGCGCCGCCTCGCCGGGCCTTCCGGCCTGGGTGAGGTAGCCGGCCAGCAGCGCCAGTGCCGCCGGATCCTCGGGGCTGAGAGCGAACGCCCGGCGCAGCGCCTGGATCGCCGCTTCGAGGTTGCCGCTTTCGCGCTCGAGGTGTGCCAGGTCGAAGAGAGCCATGCGCATGCCCGGGCGGCGACGGACGAGCTCTCGGCAGAGCCGCAAGGCGCCCTCCAGATCACCGTCGTCGTAGAGGCCCGCCACCTGGCGTTGGATCCGGTCGAGCTCGATGAGCCGTTTCGGGTCGTCCTCCTCGGTGTAGTGGTCCTTGCTGGGAGCACCGCCGCTGAGGTAGCCAAGGCTCTGCAGACGCTCGCGGATCTCGGCGCTCTCCGGACTGGGCACGGCGCCGCGGTCGAGCTCGCGTAGCGGATCGAGCGTCGCGCGCAGCGCCGCCAGACGACCCGGCTCGGCGACCGCCAGGTTGCGCGTCTCGCGCGGGTCCGCCGCGAGGTCGTAGAGCTCCGGGATCGGCAGGTCGATGTACTTCCAGCTCTCCTGGATCAGGCCGTAGAGCGGCGCCCAGCCCCGGTTCAACTGGCCTGAAAGGGCCTCGAAGTAGGTCGGCACCGCGGCATCCCCGGGCACGCCGGCCGCCGCCGGCAGCAGGCTGCGGCCGGTGAGACCCGGCGGCAGGGGCAGGGCGAGGGCGTCGAGGATCGTCGGCAGGAGGTCGATGTGGCGCGCCGGTGCGCTGAGCACGCGTGGCCCGAAGAGGCGGGGCTGATAGAGGATCAGCGGTACCGAGAGGACGCCCTGGTAGGCGAAGATCCCGTGGGTGGCCTCGCCGTGCTCCCCGAGCGCCTCTCCATGGTCGGAGGTCAGCACCACCAGGGTGTTGCCGCGCTCGCCGGCATCGAGGATCGGCTGCAGCAGGGGCGCCAGCGCGGCGTCGGCCGCCGCGACGTCGCCCGCGTACGGGTTGCCGCGAAAGCGGCTCGTCAACGGCTCCGGCGGTGCGTAGGGGAAGTGGGGCTCGTAGAGATGCACCCAGCTGAACGTCGGTCGGCCTTCCGCTGCCGCCAGCCACTCCCGGGCCAGAGCGACGGTCTCGGTGCCGGCCCGCTCCTGCTCCAGGAAAGCCGGACGGCTGGTGGCGTCGACGAAGCTGTCCTCGTAGAGCTCGAATCCGCGATCGAGCCCGAACCGTGAGTCGAGCGGAAAGGCGCTGACGAACGCTCCGGTCCGATAGCTCTGCTCGCGCAGGACACCCGCCAGCGTGAGGGGCTCGGCAGAGAAACGGAATCCCGAGTTGTCCCGCACCCCGTGCTCGTGCGGGTAGAGCCCGGAGAAGATGTTGGCGTGCGAGGGCAGCGTCAGCACGCTGTGCGCGTGCGCGTCGGTAAAGCGCACCCCGGCCGCGGCGAGGCGATCCATCCACGGCGTCTCGGCCCGCGGGTTGCCGTAGGAGCCGAGCGCATCGGTCCGCAGGGTGTCGACGGTGATCAGCAGAACGTCGAGCCCGGGCTCTCGCCGCACCTCGGCGGTGCTCGCTCCTGCGTCGTCTCGGGCGGTGTCTTCCCGGGTGCCGGCCTCATCGGGCCGGCACGCCGCCAGGGCGATCACTGCCAGAAGCGCAGTTGCGGCCGCCGATGCGCCAGTCAGACCGCTCGGCCGCCGAGTCATGCCCGGACCCTATCGGATTGGGCGGGACTCCCGATCGGCCGCTTGCCCGAGCGGGCCTCAGCCTTGCGGGCCGACCCGCAGCGTCGTCGAGACGAAGGAGGCTTCGCGGGTGTTGGCGTCCTGGACCCCGATCGCGGTCACGTGGGTGCCCGCGCCGAGCTCGAGGGCCACCGCCAGATCGGCGAATCCGGTTGCGTCGGGCGAACCCTTGACGCGAAAGACCTTGTCCTGGCTGACGAGCTCGTTGGCGTCGAGCGATCGGGTCAGGATCTGCAGCTTGACCTCAGCGAAGTGGGAGCCCTGCTGCGGCAGGAAGGCGAGGCGTTCCACCGGCACCATGACGTGCAGCGGCATGCGAAAGCTGCCCGGCGCCGGCTCCTCGATCGCGCCGGCGCCCAGGCGCACGGCCAGGGGGTTGCTGGTGATGCCCAGGTTGAGGGCACCCTCGATCCTCTCCATCAGCCACTGGCTTTGGTCCTTCTCGAGATATCCGCGCCGGTAGCGGGCGGTGAGCGCGCCGTCCCGCACCCTGACCTCGATCTGGTGGTCGCGGCGCTTGCCCTTCGTGCCGTCTGCGGGCGGCTCGTAGGCCAGCGAGTAGTAGTGCTGGATCTCGTTGCCGATCCGCGCCAACTCGGGCCCCAGTTCGTTCTGGCTGAACACCGCCCGGCCGCCGGTCTCTTCGGCGATCAGCCCGAGGCCGGCCCGATCGCCCGCTCGTTTGCTGGCCTCGAAGGCGCCCCGTGCCCTGGCGCCGCCACCGCGCGCCCTTCGGCCCTGAGAGGCGTCGTCGGTACCGAGCGCCTCGAGCCCGGACGTCTGCAGCGAGTAGAAGGTCACCCGATTGGTGTTGGCATGGCGGGCGAGATCGCGAAACCCCGAGGTCATCTCGGCCGACAGGGTGCCGGTCATGAGATCGGTGCCGGCGGCCGGGCAGAGGCTGCTGGCGTAGGTCGCCAGGTCCGCACCGGGTTGGGTCTCCAGGCCGTCGCTCAGGTAGAGCAGCGTCTTGACCCCGGGCAGGCCGGCGAGAAAGCCGGCGGTGCTCGACAGGTTGGTCAGCGTGACGGCGACCCGCTGGCTGTTGGAGCGCGTCCACGAGTCGAGGGTCGGTTGGACCTGATTGACGAACATGCCGCAGGCGTCCGGACCGGCCCCCGAGCCCACACCGCCGACGACCGTGCGCGGCCCGCCCGTGCCGGTGCCGCCGGACCCGGAACCGGGTAGCTGACCGGTGCCGGCAGTCGACGGCACCGCGGCGATGCCGCCGATCCCCGAGCCGGCGGCATCCTGGCTCGCCTCCCAGGCGTCGCGAATCGCCTCCAGGGCCAGCCGGGTGTCGGTCTCGAGGTCGAGGCCGCTGGCGGTGCCTTGGGAAAGGCGTTCGAGGGCCTGCCGGAGCTGCGGACGGGAGGAGCCGAACGGCGCCTCGACGGCCAGACCGCTGTCCTGGCGCAGGATCATTATCCGTTCGCTGGCGATGGCCTCGGCGTCGACAAACTCCTCGAGGCTTCGAATCAGGGCCGGGTAGCGTCGCGGGTGAAGGCGGGAGCGGTCGAAATAGACCACCACGTGGTTTGGGAGGGCATCGGTCGGAGAGCCCGCCCCGGCTTGCTCGACCGCCTCTGCGGCGGCCGTCGGCGCCGCCGCGACGGCACCCGGCCGAACCTCGGTGAAGTGGGTGATCGGCACCGGCCGGCCGTCGTGCAGGACCTCGAAGCTGTCGGCCGTGAGCCCGGTGACGGGGTCGCCCTCGGCGTCGGTCAGCCAGACGTCGACGTTGACGATGCCGACATCGATCCGCTCGCTGAAGCCGGTGGCGGCAGGCTCGGCCGGGGGGGCCTGGCCGACAGCGGCGGTCACCGCCACGCTCCACAGCAGGCCCAAGGTCGTCCTGAGGAAGCGGGGGGGTCGGGGATTCATCTTCATTGTCCTCGTTGTACAGTCGGCCGGTGCAGCATACCCTGACGCGCGGGCCCGTTCGCCCGCTCGAGACCCAACGCAGAAGAGCCCAGATGAGCCGGACAGGCCTGGTTTGCAAGATTACCCTCGCGGCCCTCGTGCTGACGCCGGCCGGCGGCTTCGCCGCCCAGCACCCCGAGCCTTACCGCTTTGGCGAAGTCGTCGACGTGCAGCTGGTCAACGTCGAGACGTGGGTGAGCGATGGCACGGGGGCTCCCGTCAAAGGCCTGACCGCTGCGGACTTCGAGATCTTCGAGGACGGCAAACCGGTGGAGATCACCTACTTCGCCGAGATCGACGGTGACCGGCAGGTGCTCGGCAGCGTCGAGCGGGTCCTCGCGGCGGCAAGTCCCGAGGAGTCGCCGAGCGAGCCGCCGGCCGTCGATCCCAGCCATCTGGTGCTCTACTTCGATCAGCTCCATCTGAAACCGGCCGGCCGCAACCGGCTGATCGACGATCTGCGCGATTTTCTCGCCGCCGAACGGATACCGGCGGAACGGGTGCTGATTCTCAACCAGGACCAGGGTCTCAGGACCGAGGTGACCTTCGGCTCCACCTGGCAGGAGATCGATGCCGCCCTCGACCGGATCGCCAAGACGTCCTCCGCCGGGGGGCGGGTGGAGATGGAGAAGCGGCTGGCGCTGCAGCGCATGCAGGAGATCTGGAACCTGGGCAAGGAGAGCCTCCGGGGCGCCGATTCCAACGTCACCGAACAGCTTTGCGCGTACTTCCTGCCGCGCGCGGCCTCCGAGGTCGAGCTCTTCGCCCGCGAGAGCCGCGACCGGATCTCGGTCACCATGGATCACCTGGCCAGCGCCGCGAGCTTCCTGACCGGTGTGCCCGGGGTCAAGACCCTGCTCTACATGAGCGACTCTCTCGAGAGGTCTCCGGGATCAGACCTGTTGCGCTTCATGAACGGCCTGTGCCCGGTGCAGGTGCAGGCGCCTCTGTTCATCGTCTCGGACGAGCTCGGGCCGGCCTTCCGCCGGCTGACCCGCCACGCCAACGCCAACCGGGTGACGATCTACTCGCTCCAGGCCGGCGGGCTGCAGGGTAGCTTCATCGGCACGGCGTCGCAGGGAGCGTTCGCTTCCCAGGGCGTCCGAGAGCTCGACACGGCGGTTCGGATCAGCGAGCGCGACGGCCTGTCCAACCTGGCGGCCGAGACCGGCGGCCGCGCCGTTTTCAACCGCAACGATTTCGACGTCGAGTTGACCGAGATCGCGCGCGAGATGGAGAGCTACTACTCCCTCGCCTACGAGCCGCCGCACGGAGGCGACGAGCTCGAGCACCAGATCGAGGTCCGCGTAAAGAGTCGAAACCTCCAGATCCGGCACCGCAAGGGTTACCGCGACAAGAACCCCGACGCGCGCATGACGGAGCGTCTGGAGGGCGCCGTGTACCTGGGGCTGGTGGACAACTCCATGGGCGTGCGGCTGGGAGCCGGCGACGTTCGCGCCGCGGGCAAGGGGCGGGTCACCGTACCTCTGCACGTCATCCTGCCGGCGGAGAGGGTCGCGTTTCTGCCCGAGGACGGTTGGGTGGTGGCCCACCTGAGCGTCCAGGTCGCGACCCGCAACACCAAGAACGACAAGGGCATCTTCGAGCACTCCGCCTTCCGCATCCGCCGGTCCGCCGCGACCGACAGCGAACTGGTGAGCGTGATGATGGAGTTGAATCTGCCCGCGGGAGTGCATCTGGTCGCGGTGGGGCTGCGCGACGACGCCACGCGGGAGAGCTCATTCGTGACCACGACGCTGCAACTGTCGGCGGTGGTCGGCGAAGGTAGTAGTTAAGCTCGGGCTGCGCAGTCGCTCTGTGCAGTTGTTCATGGCGCGCAAGCTCGCGTGCCCACTGGAGACCGAACAGACGGGAGTTCCGATGGCGAAGAAGCGAATGGTTTGGACCGTGATTGCGGCGGCAGTGCTGTTGGCGCATTCCGGCGGTGTCGACGCCCAGGATCGCGAGGCTTATAGCTTTGGCGAGGTCATCGACGTGCAG
>CALZJC010000145.1 GCA_945787525.1 Thermoanaerobaculia bacterium
ACCGCCGTCAGCCTGATCGCCGGTCGCCGTCGAGCGAGGCGGTGAGCAGCCCGGCTCAGCCTTCGTTGTCGGTCGCTGGCGGCGGCGGGTAGCGGATTCCCGCCGCCTCTTCGAGCGGCGGGCAGTAGATGTCGCGCCGCCGCTCGAGGTCCTGCTTCACCGCCCGCTTGAACGCGACCGCATTGGGATGGTCGCCGAAGCTCTTCCGGTACTGCTCGATCTCCAGGCCCTCGAATCGCATGCGGATCGTCTTGAACGGGCGGGGCAGATGCTGGCCGGGCACCTGGATGTGGTGCATGCCGCCGCCGTAGGCGATCAGCATCGGACCGCCGGCGTGCTGGCGCAGGATGTCGGCGATGCCGCCACGCACCGTCATCGGCCGACCGTGCTTGTCCAGCCCGCCGGCGCGCTTCATCCGCCCTTCGGGAAAGATGATGAGCATGCTCTCCGAGTCCAGCCGCTCGAGGACGCTCTGCCAGGTGTGGTCGGCCTCACGGGTGATCGGTATCGGGTTGGGGATGATCAAGCGGAAGAAACGCCCGACCACAGGTCGGTGCAGGGTCTCGTCGGCCACCGGAACCACGGCGTCGGTGGCGAGTCGGCGCAGGAAGCGGTTGGGTACCGAGCCGGCGAACAGCCACTCGAACAGGCTGGTGTGATTGAGCACCACCACCAGGCGGAAGTCTTTCCATGGATCGCCGTCGGCGGTTGTCGAGATCCAGGCGGTGTCGTGCCGGTAGAACAGGCGCGAGATCGTCTTCAGCGCCAGCAGAATCAGATAGATGAGGCTATTGCGCACGTTGTGGGCCGGTCGGAGAGGGAGGGCGGGGCGGGGCGACGATTGTGCCACGCCGGCGTCCATCGGGCTTTCTACCATGGGCCGCCGAGCACCGGCGATCCCGCGGCGGGTAAGATATCGCGCCATGACAGGAATCGACCTCGCCGGCAAACGCTACCTGGTGATGGGCGTCACCAACCGCTACAGCCTCGGCTGGGCGATCGCCGACAAATTGCACGAAGCCGGCGCCGAGGTGGCGTTCTCCTATCAGGGGGAACGGCTGCTGGACGGCCTCGAGAAGCTCACCGCCGACTGGGCCGGTACTCGCCTGGTGCAGTGCGACGTCACCAACGAGGGGGAGCTGCAGGCCCTGTTCGACGACATCGGCGACGCCTGGGGCAAGATCGATGGCGTGGTGCACGCCATCGCCTTCGCGCCCCGGCAGGCGATGGAGGGGCGCTACATCGATACCGGCAGGGACGACTGGCTGCTGGCGCTCGAGATCTCGGCCTACTCGCTGGTGTCGGTTGCGCGCCGCGCCGAGCCGTTGCTGTCGCCGGAGGGGGCGATCGTCACCCTGAGCTACTTTGCCGCCGAGAAGGTGGTGCCGAAGTACAACGTCATGGCGATCGCCAAGAGCGCGCTGGAGGCCAGCGTGCGCTACCTGGCCTATGAGCTGGGCAGTCGAGGGGTGCGGGTGAACGCCATCTCGGCCGGCCCGGTCAAGACCGTCGCGGCACGCAGCATCCCCGGCTTCATGAAGATGTACAAGCGGTTCTCCGAGGTGGCGCCGCTCGGCCGGCAGATCCGGCAGGAGGACGTCGGCAACCTGGGTCTCTTCCTGCTCTCGCCCATGGCGGGAGCCATCACCGGCGAGGTGGTCTACGTCGACGGCGGCTACCACGTCATGGGCATGGACCTGCCTGACGAGGGCTGAAGCCGCGCGTGCGTCGGACTCTGGACGCTCGGATCAGCTTGACTTGCGCCTCTCGAGGGTCTCGAGGCGCTTGCGCAACAGGTGGCGTTCCATTGCCAGGCCGGCCTGGAGCATCAGCAGCTCGAGCTGGTCGATCTCCCCGATGGGCTCACCGGTCGCGCCGTTGTCGCCGTAGAGCACCAGCAGCACCAGATCGTTGACCACCAGCGGGATCGCCACGACCTCGGTCGGCATCTCATCACCCAGCGCCGCGAGCAGCGCCCGGTTGGCCTCGTTGTGCTCCAGCAGGCCGCGATAGCACTCCTGGCGGTCGGCCGCCTCGGCGACGACCGAAGGCTGGTCGAACGGCAGCCTGAGCCGTTTCGCGGCTGCCGTGCCGCTCGGTGAGCCGCCGGACACGCCAAAGACGCTCATGGCGCGAAAGCTCTGCCGCCTGACGACGAACAGAGCGCCGCGAGGCAGGCTTTCGCGGGCGAAGCGGAGGATCTGCCCGGTGACCTCGCCGGTGAACTCGGGAGAGCGGATCAGGCTCATGATCGACTTCAGCGAATGCAGCCCCGAACGGCCATCGTCGGACGCTTCGGGCGCCGGCCCGGTGCCGGTCTCAGCCGCCTGCACGGGGACCGGGTAGACCGCGGTGCGGTCCAGCTCGGCGGCGATGTCGAGCAGCACCCGCTGGGTGCTGAGCCCTTCGCGGTGCACGAAGTCCTCGGCGTCGACCTCGATCTCGCCTCGTTCCGGCAGCCGCAAGAGGTCGAACTTGAAGAAGCCGCTCTCCCACTGCATGAATTCGGTGATGACCCCCTCGATCTGGCGAGTGATGACCTCGCGCAAAGCTTCCTCGCTGAGCAGCTTCGACTTGACCAGGATGGTGCCGAGGCGTTGCTCGTCGGTGGCCTGGTGCTGGATCTCGAGTGCCCGGGCAAGCTGCTCCTCGTCGATCAGCTGGCGGCAGAGCAGCAGGCTGCCCAGGGTCTCGCGGGCGGCGCTGGAGGCCGCGTAGATGATGTTGCCCGAGCGGAAGACGATCACTCCCTGGCTGTCGCGTCGCGTCAGGATCAGGCGACCGGTCTTGCGGTTGCCGGAGATGATCTGCAGCAGATCGGGCAGCTTGAAGAGGTCCAGCTTGCCTACGAAACTCATGATCGGGAGGTGCTCAGCTGGCGGGGTCTATCCGATGGGAGGATAGCGCAGCCGGGTCCGGATACCAACCTGCAGGAGCGCTTGCTCACCACCGGACCGGCGGTCTGCTCTTAGCGAAAGTCGTGGCTCGGGGACGCGACAAGGTCGCCGAGGCGCCAGAAGCGGTCGGCCTTGATCGACAGCGTGCCATCGCGCTTCTGCACCTTGCCCTCCACCACCAGTCCGGCGGTGCCGACGATCGTCTCGCGATGGCGTTGCAGAAGGTCGGGGCTGATGATCGCCTGTGCCATGCCGGTCTCGTCCTCGAGGGTCAGAAACAGCAGGCCCTTGGCGGTGCCCGGTCGCTGGCGGACGATCACCGCACCGCCGGTGCGTACCCGCGCGCCGTTGGCCGCTCGCGACAGCTCGGCGGTCGGCAAGACCCGGCGGCGGGTGAGGAGCGGCCGCAGATGGGTCAGCGGATGGGGGCCGGTGGTGAGGCCGGTGCCGGCGTAATCGGCGAGCGTCGCCTCGTAATCCGTCATCTCGGCCAGCGCCGCGGCCGGTGGGCGGCGCTGGCCGTTGCGGCTCGCTTCCGCCAGCAGCGGGCCGGCCGGCCGGACCGCGCGGGCCACCTGCCATAGCGCCTGGCGGCGACTCAGCCCCAGCGAGCCGAGGGCGCCGATCGCCGCCAGGGTCTCGAGCTCCTCGCGGCGTAGGTGGCAGCGTCGCACCAGATCGTCGGTGTCGCGGAACGGGCGTCTGACGCGCGCCCTCTCAATGGCCTCGCCGGCCGAGCGGCGCAGCCCTTTGACAAACCTCAACCCCAAGCGGGCGGCACCGGCAACTTTGGCTGCCGCCTGCGGTCGCCTCGGTCGTCCGCCTTGCGGCCGAGGCCGCTGGCGCCGCCCCTTTGTCCCGGACGGGTTCCTGGCCGCTCTGGCGTCTTCCCAGGTACAGCTCCACTGCGAGTGGTTGACGTCGATCGGTCGCGTCTCGACACCGTGGCGCAGCGCGTCCTTGACCAGGCTGGCGGGGTGGTAAAAGCCCATCGGCCAGGCGTTGAGCAGGGCGATCAGGAAGGCGGTGGAGTGATGCGCCTTGAGGTAGGCGCTGGCGTAGGCGATAAGCGCGAAGCTGGCGGCGTGCGACTCGGGGAAGCCGTAGAGCGCGAACGAAGTGATGGCGTGCACGATCTGCTCCTGGGCTTCGCCGTGGATACCTCGCTGGCCCATGCCGCGTCGCAACTTGCGCTCCAGCGCCTCCATGCGTTCGGCCGAGCGTTTGAAGCCCATCGCCCGGCGCAACTCCTCGGCCTCGCCGCCACTGAAGCCGGCGGCGGTCATGGCGACCCGCAGGATCTGTTCCTGGAAGAGCAGCACGCCCAGAGTGCGCTTGAGGATCGGCTCCAGGCTGGGATGGGGATAGGTGACCGGCTGGCGCCCCTGGCGGCGCTCGAAGTAGGGGTGCACCATGCCGCCGACGATCGGGCCGGGGCGGATGATCGCCACCTGGATCACCAGGTCGTAGAAGCAGCGCGGCGCGTTGCGCGGCAGCGAGGCCATCTGGGCGCGGCTCTCCACCTGGAAGACGCCGACCGTGTCGGCGGCGCGCAGCATGCGGTAGGTGCGCTCGTCGCCGGGCGGCAGATGTGCCAGGTCGACCGTAATGCCCTCCCGTCGCCGGATCAGCGGGATCACCTCCTCCAGCGCTTGCAGCATGCCCAGCCCCAGCAGGTCCACCTTGATGAGCCCCAGGTCGGCGCAGTCGTCCTTGTCCCACTGCACGACCACCCGCCCCGCCATGGCGGCGGGCTCGAGCGGCACCACCTCGTCGAGCCGGCCGGCGGCCATCACCATGCCGCCCGAGTGCTGTCCCAGATGGCGTGGCAGGTTCTGGATGCGGCGCCACATCTCGGCGAACAGACGGATGCGCGGCCGCTCGGGATCGAAGCCGGCGGCGGCCAGCTCTCGCGGCAGCGACTTGGGATCGCCGCGGCTGGTGTCGTAGCCCCAGCTGCCGAGCCGCTTGGCCAGCTTGTCGACCTGCTCGGGGGAGTAGCCCAGCGCCTTGGCCACCTCGCGCGCCGCCGAGCGGTCGCGGTAGGTGATGACGTTGGCGGTCATCGCCGCGCCATGCGGCCCGTAGCGCCGGTAGACGTACTGGATGACCTCCTCACGCCGGTCACCGGACGGCAGGTCGAGGTCGATGTCGGGCCACTCGCCACGCTCCTCGGAGAGAAAACGCTCGAACAGCAACTCCATCTTCACTGGATCGACGGCGGTGATGGAGAGCGCGTAGCAGACGGCGCTGTTGGCGGCCGAGCCGCGGCCCTGGGCCAGGATGCCGCGCCGCTGGCAGAAGCGCACGATGTCCCAGACGATCAGGAAGTAGCCCGCCAGATCCAGCTTCTGGATCATCGCCAACTCGCGCTCGAGCTGGCGCTGGGCGCGCGCGGTGAGCGGTCGAAAGCGCCCCGGCGCCGCGTTCCACACCACCTGCCGCAGGTAAGAGATCGGCGTCTCGCCGGGCGGTAGCGGATAGTCGGGGAAGCGGTAGCCGAGGTCGGCGAGGGTGAAGTCGAGCCGGCTCGCCAGCTCGCGCGCCCCGGCCAGCGCCGCGGGCAGATCGGCGAACAGCTCGGCCATCTCGGCAGCGGATTTGAGATGGCGCTCGCGATGGGCGGCCAGCAACCGGCCGGCGCCGTCGATGCGGGTGTGCTTGCGGATGCAGGTCAGGATGTCGTGCAGTCGTTTGTCGTCGTCGCGGGCGTAACGCACGCCGTTGGTCGCCACCAGCGGCAGGCGCAGCCGTTGCGCCAACCGGACCAGGGCCCGGTTGCGGTGCTCCTCCTGGCGCCGCCGGTGGCGCTGGATCTCGACCGCCACCCGGCCTTCGAAGGTGTGATCCAGCCGCTCGAGAAGGCGGCGGGCGCCGTCCAGGCCGGCGGTGGAGAGCGCCCGGGCGAGCGGGCCTTCGGGACCGCCGGTGAGGCACCACAGGCCGCCGGCGTGCGCTGCCAGCTCCGGCCAGCCGGCCCGCGCCTCGCCCTTGGGCCGCCCGCGGGCGGCGGCGGTCAGCAACCGGCTGAGATTGCGGTAGCCGGCCCGTTCGGCGACCAGCAGGGAGATTGACGAAATTGGTGACAGGGCTGCAGCTTGTTCGCGCTCTCTGTCTCGCCGCGAAATGAAGTGCCTGTCACCAATTTCCACCTCGGCGCCGACGATCGCTTTGAGCCCGGTGCGCTGGGCGGCCTGGTGAAAGCGTGGCGTGCCGTACAGGCCGTTGCGGTCCAGCAGCGCCATCGCCGGGATCTCCAGCTCGGCGGCGCGCTCGGCCAGGTCTTCGGGCAGCGAGGCGCCGGCGAGAAAGGAGAAGGCGGAGGCGGCGTGCAGTTCGGGCAGCGGACCCGCCGGGGGCCGGTGCCGGCGGGCGGCGCGGCGGCGCAGCTTCTCCTTGCGGGCGCCGGGGGAGTCATAGCCGGACGCCCGGCCGTCGCTCAAGCTGTCGAAGTCGTTGGCGGGGGCCGGGGTCCGGCCGCGCCCCGTCGGCGAGCCCGGCCAGTACTCTCCCTCGGGCTCGTTGGAAATCGGTGACAGGCACTTCATTTCGCGGCGCGGAGCTGCGGCTTGTTCGCGCTCTCTGTCTCGCCGCGAAATGAAGTGCCTGTCACCAATTTCCCTCATGGGAGCGACGATCATATGGCGTAAATAAAGCGTAAGTCAACGAGTAGTGTAGTCGGAATCCCCACCTCCGTCAGCTGGGAGAGGTTGGCCGTGACGGGTGTGGCCGACGGCCGATTCGCCGAAAGCCTCCGCGCGCGATCTACCGGCTGGATAACCGCCCGCGCAGCAGATCGCGGATTCGGTCCGGTTCGAGCGGCCGGCAGAAGGAGAAGCCCTGAATGAAGCCGCAGTCGAGGTCGCGCAGCCGCTGGCGCTGATCCTCCGTCTCGACGCCCTCGGCCACCACATCGATGCCCAGGTCATCCGCCATCCTGATGATGTTCTGCACCAGCTCGGTCTGCTTCTCGAGCTGACCCAGCTTGGTGATGAACGAGCGATCGATCTTGAGCGTGTTGACCGGCAGGCTGTGAAGATAGCTCAACGAGGAGTAGCCAGTGCCGAAGTCGTCCACACTGATGCGGACGCCCATTGCGCGCAGCTCCTCGATGATGGCCTGCGCGGTATCGGGGTTCTCGATGAAGGCGCCCTCGGTGATCTCGAGGTTCAGCCGCCTGGGCTCGATACCGGTTGCGGTCAGAATCTCGGCCACCTCGGCGACCGTGTCTCGCCTGAGCAGCTGCTTGGGTGAGAGGTTGACGCTCATGCTCAGCTCGGCGACCGCGGGCAGCTCGCGCTGCCAGTCGCGCAGCTGCCGGCAGGACTGCGCCAGCACCCAGCGACCGAGCTGCGGGATGATGCCGGTCTCCTCAGCCACCGCGATGAACTCGAGCGGCATGATCAGGCCTCTCTCGGGGTGGTTCCAGCGAACGAGGGCCTCGAAGCCGATGATCCGGTCGTTCAGGAGCGACACGATCGGCTGGTAGTGGACGACCAGCTCGTGGCGTTCGAGCGCCCGTCGCAGATCGTTCTCGATCTGCAGCTGCGCCACGGCGCGCTGGCGCATGTCGCTGTCGAACAGCTGGTGGCGGCCGCGTCCCAGCGATTTGGCGCGGTACATCGCCGTGTCGGCGTCGCGCAGCAGGTTCTCGGGCTTCTCGGTGCCGCTGGTCGCCAGGGCGATGCCGATGCTGACGGTCATGAATATCTCGTGATCGCCCAGCCGGTACGGCTCCTCGAGCTTGGCGTGCACGCGCTCGGCCACCTGGATGGCGTTTTCCGGCGCCTTGATCTCCTCGACCAGGATGGTGAACTCGTCGCCGCCGAGGCGGGCGACGGTGTCGCCGCTGCGCAGACAGCCCTCGAGAGTGGTCGCCACCCGCTTGAGCAGCTGGTCGCCCGCCAGATGGCCGAGGCTGTCGTTGACGAACTTGAACCGGTCCAGGTCGAGAAACAGCACCCCGGTCGTCAGGGCGGGCTTGCGGCGGGAGCGCGCCAGAGCGCTCCCCAGGCGATCCAGGAACAGCGTCCGGTTGGGCAGGCCGGTGAGCGGATCCAGCACCTGGCGATCGGTGATGTCGGTCTGCGAGCCGGCGATCCGCACGGCCTCTCCCCGGTCGTCGCGCTCGGCCAGACCACGGGTGAGGATCCAGCGGTAGGAGCCGTCGGCATGCAGCATGCGGTACTCGGCCCGGAAGTGGTCCGTCTCGGCGTCGATGTGGGCCTGCAGCGACTCTTGTACCCGCTGCCGGTCCTCCGGGTGGATCTTCTCCCACCAGTCTTCCCGGGTGGCGCTGCTCTTCTTCGGATCGTGGCCGACCATCTGGCTCCAGCGCTCCGACAGGTAGATCCGTCCGGTCGTCAGGTTCCAGTCCCAGATCCCGTCGTTGGCGCCACGCACGGCCAGGGCGTAGCGCTCCTCGCTCTCGCGCAGCGCCTGCTCGGCCGCTTTGCGCTCGCTGATGTCCTGCGAGATGCTGACCAGGCCCAGGGGCTCGCCC
>CALZJC010000146.1 GCA_945787525.1 Thermoanaerobaculia bacterium
GCCCGGCGGCACCAGCTCGGGTGGCGCCGGTGGCGTGTACTCCCGCGCGAGAGTCAGCACCATCTCCTTGGCGACGGCGATCTGGTGCTCGCGCGACAGCACGATCCGGTTGTCCTGGCGCAGGTAGCCCAGGTCCACGGCCTCGTGCGCCGAGGTGGAGACCTTGGCGAAGGCGACGGTCTCGAACGCCTTCTGTACCGGCACCATCGGCCCCAGGCGCCGCGGTGGCAGCCGCTCGCTCCAGTGGCTGAGCAGGCGCAGGGTGCCGCCGGCCCCCGGGATGAGCCCGACGCCCACCTCGACCGCGCCACAGTAGAGCTCGGCCAGCGCGACGATCTGGCGGCAGGGCGCCACCATCTCGAAGCCGCCGCCGAGACACACGTTGAACGGCGCCGCGACGACCGGAAAGTCGGCGTACTTGATGAGCTGGGTGAGGTTCTGGAACTCGCGCGAGATCAGCTCGATCACGTCGAACCGCCTGGCCCGCGCCAGCTCGAGAATCAGGGCCAGGTTGGCGCCGGCACAGAAGTGGGCGCCCTCGTGCGAGATCACCAGCCCCTGCATGCCCTCCCGCGCCGCGCGCTCCAAAGCGGCGTTGGCCAGCTCCAGGATGGCGCCGTCGACCGGGTTCATCTCCGGCTGCAGTGCCGAGTGGAACTCGAGACAGCCGACGCCGTCGCCGAGGTCGACCAGGGACGCCGACCAGTTGCGCAGGATCTCGCCGCCGGCCGCCTTGCGATCGGCCAGCACGATGGCGTCGGGCTCGGTGGCCAGAGCCGTCGCCACCTTCGCGGCCGGATCGAACACCATCTGCCGACCCTGGCCGTCGCGGTGATAGAACGCCCCTTGACCGCTGCCCAGAAGGTCCTGGACGACCTGCGGCACCCGCTTGCCCTCGCTCTCCATGCGGCGCACCGACTTCTCGACGCCGATCGCGTCCCAGACCTCGAACGGCCCCAGCTCCCAGCCGAAGCCCCAGCGCATGGCGCGATCGATATCGGAGACGTCGTCGGCGATCTCGCCCAGGCGTCGGGCGGCGTACGCCAGACCGCCGATGGTCACCTCCCAGGCGAAGCGACCCGCCGCGTCCGGGTTGTAGACCAGGGCGTGGAGCTTGCGGCCGAGGTCGGTGAACCGCCGGGCGACCCCGATGCCCGCCATTCGCGGCTTGGTCTTCGGCAGATACTCCAGCTTGTCCAGATCGAGGGCGAGAATCTGTTTGCCCTCCTTGCGGTAGAAGCCGCCACCGCTCTTCTGCCCCAACCAGCCGCGTTCGAGGATCTCGCCCAGGAACGGCGGCGGCTCCAGCAGCTGCCTCGACTCGTCGTTCGGGCACTGCTCGTAAGACGTGCGAGCGACGGTGGCCAGCACGTCCAGGCCGACGAGATCGGCGGTCCGGTAGGTGGCCGATTTGGCGCGGCCCATGACCGGACCGGTGATGGCATCGACCTGCTCGACGGACAGGTGCATCTCGCGGGTGAGCTTGAGCGCCAGCATCATGCCGAAGATGCCGATCCGGTTGGCGATGAAGTTCGGCGTGTCCTTGGCCGGCACGACGCCCTTGCCCAGCGTCTCGGAGATGAACCGGGAGAGATCTTCCGTCACCTGCGGGCTCGTCGCCTCGCCGGTGACGATCTCCACCAGTCGCATGTAGCGCGGCGGGTTGAAGAAGTGGGTGATGAGAAAGCGGCGCTGCAGATCCGCCTCCAGCTCCGCCGTCAGCTCGGCCAGCGACAGCCCCGAGGTGTTGGAGGTGAGATAGGCCTCCGGCCTGAGATGGGGAGCGAGCCGCTCGTAGAGCCCCCTCTTCCAGTCCAGCCGTTCGGCGATCGCCTCGATGACCCAGTCGCACTGCTCGATCCGGTCCAGGTGATCTTCGTAGTTGCCCGGCGTGACGCCCTCGGCGAACCGTTTGAGATAGAAGGCGGCCGGCTTCGCCTTGAGCGCTCCGGCCAGCCCTTTCTCGGCCAACTCCTGGTTCAGGTCCAGCAGATGGACGCGGAAGCCGGCGCTGGCGAACAGGGCGGCGAGCTGGGCGCCCATGACGCCGGCACCGCAGACACCGATGGTTTCGATCTTGGCCATGGCTATCCCCTCGCGATGACGGTGGCGATGCCCTGTCCGGAGCCGATACACATCGTCGCCAGGCCGTACCGGCCGCCGTGCTGCTCGAGCACGTTGACCAGGGTGGCCAGGATGCGGGCGCCGGAGGCGCCCAGCGGGTGGCCCAGGGCGATGGCGCCGCCGTGCACGTTGACCTTGTCCTGCGGCCAGCCGGTCTTCTTCAGCACGTACAGGGCCTGCGCCGCGAACGCCTCGTTGAGCTCGATGTAGTCAAGGTCGTCGACCGCCAGGCCGGCCCGCTCGAGGGCCTTGGCACTGGCCGGAATCGGCCCCTTGCCCATCTCGGTCCAATCGACGCCGGCCACCGCGCGCGCCAGTATGCGAGCCCGCACCGGCAGGTCGTGCGCCGTGGCGAACTCCTCGCTGGCGACCACGACACCGGCCGCGCCGATGGAGATCGGGCTGGAGGTGGCCGCAGTCACCGTGCCGTCCTCGAGGAAGGCGGGCGCCAGCGATTGGATCTTTTCGAGGTCCGGCTGGCGCGGCCCTTCGTCGCGCTCGATCGGACCGTTGCCGTTCTGGATTGCCACCACCTCCTTGGCGAAGTGGCAGTCCTGCCAGGCGGCCAGCGCCCGGGTATGCGACCGCACCGCGAACTCCTCCTGCTCCTGGCGCGAGATCTTCAACTCCCGGGCCAGCTTCTCGGCCGTCTCGCCCATGCCGATGTAGTACTCCATCTCGGCCAACCGGGGATGGAAAGAGGGGTTGTAGCCGCCCATGGGGATGGCGAACATGTCCTCCACGCCGAGAGCGACGCCGCACTCCAGGTCGCCGGCCACGATGGCCTGCGACAGCTGGTGCACGGAGTCCATCGACGAGCCGCAGAAGCGGTTGACGACCTTGGCACCGGTCTCCTTGGGCAGTCCGGCGAGGAGCGACACGCCACGGGCCATCAGCATGCCCTGGGTGTGCTCCGGAAAGGCGCAGCCCAGCACCACGTCTTCGATCGCCTCGCGCGGCAGGCTCGGCAACCGGTCCAGCAACGCTTCGAGCACCTGCGCCGTCAGATCGTCGGCGCGCATGCCGACCAGCCGGCCGCCCTTCGTTCCCATCGGGCTGCGGACGGCGTCGACAATGACAGTTGAGCGGTTCATGGTTTCTCCCTTTCTGGGCGCCCGTGCTTCTAGTCGAAGCGGTAGCCGCCGTGTTCGTAGAGGTCGTCGGTGAGGACACGGATCTCATCGACCGGGTCGAACGGCAGATGCATCGCCGCCAGCAGCGAATCCAGATCGGCCAGGGCCCGGCGACCGATGGGGTCGGCGAACAACATCGGCCGCAGGCGGAAACCGATGCGCCAGGCTTCCTCCAGGAAGGTGGCCGTCGACAGACGAGCCAGGGCGCGGTAGACGCTGCTCCGGCGCAGCTTGTCGTCGAGCCGCAGAATGCGGTTGACGGCGGCCGAGGCGGCGAAATAGCCGATGGCCAGATCGGCCAGATCCTCGCCCACCACCTGGGCGTTGCGCAGATCCTGCCCGTACAGCGACACCGCCTCGAACAGGCACTTGACGGTCAGTCGCCGCGCCGCGTCGAGGGCGCCGATCTCCCAGGCCAGCGGTGCGTCGCCGGGCACCGCCGGCAGCCGCCATTGCCGCGCCCCCTGGCGCAGCGGCAGCTCCTCCATCAGCGCCTTCTTCAGGTAGTAGCCATAGATCACCATGCGGTTGATCTCGTTGGTGCCTTCGAAGATGCGATCGATCCGGCAATCGCGGTAGGCCTCGGCCGGCGGGTACTCCTCGGAGAAGCCGTTTCCGCCATAGATCTGCACCGCGTGGTCGGCGACCCTGAACATGGTCTCGGAGCCGAGGATCTTGCCGATCGAGGCCTCGATGGCGAACTCCTCGAGGGCCGAGGTGACCTGCTTCTGGTAGCTGTCGGCCTGCGGATCGAGAGCCGAGATCCTCTGGTCCATCAGGCCCACGGTGCGGTAGATGGCGCTGTCCAGCAGAAAGGTGCGGACCACCATGTCGGCGAACTTCCGGCGCACCGCCTCGAAGAAGGCGATGGGTTGGCCGAACTGCACCCGGTCCAACGCCTGGCGGGTGGTCACTCCGAGCAGCTGCTTGCAGCCGCCCAGGTCGGCGGCGCCCAGCTTGTAGCGGCCCACGTTGAGGCTGTTGAGGGCGATCGGCATGCCGCCGCCCAGCGCCCCGAGCACGTTCTCCTTGGGCACCCGGACCTGGTCGAGAACCAGGCTCACCGTCGACGAGCCCCTGATCCCCAGCTTGTTCTCCTCGGCGCCGGTCGACAGGCCGGGCGAGTCGCGCTCGACGATGAAAGCGGTATTGCCCTCGCCCTCGAGATCGGCGAACACGATGAACAGGTGCGCCCAGCTGCCGTTGGTGATGTACTGCTTCTCGCCGCTCAAGAGGAACGCCTCGCCGTCGTCGGCGAGCCGCGCCTTGGTGGCCAGGCCGGAGATGTCCGAACCGGCGCCCGGCTCTGTCAGGGCGTAGGCACCGAGGTACTCCACCGAGGCCAGCTTGGGCAGGTAGCGCTCTTTTTGCCGTTGATCGCCGAAGAAGACCACCGGCAGAGTGCCGATGCCCACGTGGCACGAGAAGGTGACCACCCAGGAGGCCGAGCCGCCCAGGGCCAGCGCCTCCACCACCAGGGCCGAGGTGGTCTTGTCGAGACCCGCGCCGCCGTACTGCTCCGGAATGTCGACCCCGGTCAGCCCGAGCTCGGCCACTTCGCGCATCAGCTCCAGGGTCAGCTCGCCGTTGTGGGCGGCGAGCTCTTCCCGTTGCGGCGCGATCCGCTCGAGGGCGAACTCCCGCACCATACGCTCGATCTCGCGCTGCTCTTCGGAAAAGCGCTCACGGGTGAAGACGTCGCAGACCACCGGCTGCAGGAGAAAGCCCCCTCCTACCGGCGGTCCTGCTGGCGCCTCGGAAGGCCGTGGCGGGGTGGCCTTCTCGGCGTCGAGGGTCGTGGTTCCTGAGTCGTTCATGTGCACTCCTTCAGCGGTGGACGCTCGGGTACCCATTCCCGCGGGAACGGGAGCAAAACAGGAGACTGGAAGAGTTGACGGCGCATGCGAGGTCGCCCTCCTGCGGCTCGTCGGCGGTCCCCCTCCCCCAGGGGGCTTAGCCGCGCTGCGTCATCATCTTACACCACTTTTGCTGCGCCGCGGCATTCGCCGTAAATGTTTCCCGGCGTGGCAGGGCCGCGAGACCGAAGACTCCCCCGCCGCAACGCGGCGAACCGCACCGGCACACCCTCAGCCCGCGGGGGCCGGATCGAGACGCTCGAGAAGCAGACGGAACTCCTGCCGGTCTCGAAGGCTGGCTAGATCCTCGTCCCGACGCAGGTGCTCCGCGTTGCCAAAGCCCCTGTCCACCGCCTCCTCGAGCGCCGCCAGGGCCTGTTTCGCGGCGCCCAGTCGCGCCGTAGCGCAGGCCAGGTTGTACCAGACGAGCGGCGAGTCGTCGCGGATCTCGAGCGCCACTCTGAGGACCTCGCGGGCCGCTCGATAGTTGCGCTCGGCCAACCATCGGCGCGGCAGGTAGAACGAAGCCTGGGTGTAGACCCGGTGCAGCATGCGCCGTCCGACCAGGGCTTCGTATCCGTCTCCCTCGGCGGCGCTCTGCAACCGGCGGATGTCGAGCTCTTGCAGCAGCACCTCGGCCGAGGCCCTCACCTCGCGGTCCCCCGCCTGCTGCAGCAGCGGCAGCTTCTGGCGCGAGAACCGCTCGTCGACGGCGTCCCAGTGGTGACGCTCCCGCCGCTGCTTCTTGAGCGCCGGCTCGTCCGCCAGACGCGCCGCGGCCGCTCGTGCCGGTGCCGGGTCACGCAGCCCGTCGAAAGTGGCCTCGATCTGCCGGTAGCGCTCGAAGGCCGCCAAGGCCTCACCGGCGTCCTCCAGCTCGGCGGCCTGCGTCATCAGCCGCCGCCACTCCTGCTCGATCATCGTCTCGTCGCGCGGCGTCGCTCCCTGCCGCATGGCCACGAGCTCCATCCATCCCGCTGCCTGGGTGGCGAGCTCCGCCGGCAGCCAGGTGTGCGGACCCTCGAAGATCTCCAGCCAGTGATCGGCGCCCTCCCGAGCCAGCAGCTCGTCGACTCGTCTCATCTCGTCGTAGTTGAAGTCCCAGCTGCCGACCGCGCCCCAGTGAGCGAACGGCGGGTCGTCGGTGGGCAGCGCCGGATCGAGCCTGCCGCCGACCCCGATGACTCCGGCCAGCCCACCGGTCTGGTAGCCCAGCACCCAGGCGACGATGGCGCCGCCGGAGAAGCCCGTGGCGTAGATCCGCCGCGGGTCGATGGCCAGGCGGTGGATCTCCGGCCAGAGCGCCGCCATCGCCTTCTGGTTGGGCTCCCAGCCGGTGTCGCTGCGGGTGTCGTTCGACGACACGAGGACCCAGCCGTAGCGATCCGCCGCCTGGCGGAACAGCTCCGCCGCCATCCGCGCCCGGCCCCGGGGATCGAAGATCAGCAGGACCGGCTGGCTGCCCTCGGGATCGTAGGTGGCCGGCAGATAGAGCGTGTAGTGGGCCGTCGGATCGGCAACCGTCGGGCGGTCGTCGAGAAAGGTGGCCAGGCGAACGGTCTCGCCGGTCGACGGCGTCTGGGGCGGCGCCTGGCCCAATGCCACCGACACCGCAGCCACCGACACCGTAGCCGCCGGCACCGCAGCCGCCGACAACACGACCGCCAGAGCCGCCCGCGCTGCAACCACCTCGAGCCCTCGCCGACGCATCACTCAACCTGTTACGTCGGGCGGACCCTCGGGGTTGACCAACGACAGACAGACGGCCGGGACCTGCCCCACTCGGGCTACTCGCCCGGCACCGGGAAGCCGCGATCGCGCATCAGCGCCTCCATCTCCGGGTCGCGGCCGCGGAAGGCGCGGTAAGCCTCGGCCGGGTCGACGGAGTTGCGCGGAGCGAACAGGTTGTCGACCAGCTTTCGGGCCAGCTCCTTGTCGTAGTAGCCGCCCGGCGCCTCGGCAAACGCCTCGGCCGCGTCCGCCGTCAGCACGTCGGCCCACATATAGCCGTAGTAGCCTGCCGCATAGCTCTCGCTAGAGAAGATATGCCCGAAGTGCGGGCTGCGGTGGCGCATCGGGATCTGGCCCGGCATGCCGAGCTCGGTCAGCGCGGCGCGCTCGAAGGCGTCGGCGTCGAGGCCCTGCGGATCCATCGTGTGGTACTTCATGTCCATCAGCGCGCAGGCCAGGTACTCGGTGGTGGAGAAGCCCTGGTTGAAGGTGGCCGCCTTCTTGATCTTGGCCACCAGCTCGTCCGGGATCGGCTCGCCGGTCTGGTGGTGGACCAGGTAGTTGTCGATCACCTCGTCGGTCAGCAGCCAACGCTCGAGCAGCTGCGACTGGAACTCGGTGTAGTCCCGCACGCCGCCGTTCAGGGTCGGGTAGGCCGCCCTGGACGACAGGGTGTGCAGTGCGTGACCGAACTCGTGAAACAGCGTCGTCGCGTCGCTCCAGGAGATCAGCAGCGCTTCGCCCGGCGGGGCCTTGATGAAGTTCGAGTTGTTCGACACCAGCACCGTCTTCTTGCCGTCGAAGGTCTCGTGGGTGCGATAGGAGGTCGCCCAGGCGCCCGAGCGCTTGCCCTGGCGGGCGTAGGGGTCGAGGTACCAGAGGCCGAAGAAGTCGCCGGAGCTTCCGTCGCTGACCTGCCAGACCTTGACGTCCTCATGGAAGACCGGCACTTCACCGTCGGGTATGGGCTCGAACGAGAATCCGAACAGCTCGCCGGCGACGAAGAACATCGCCTCGCGTAGCTTGTCGAGCTGCAGATACTGCTTCACCTCGTCCGAATCGAGGTCGTAGCGCGCCTGGCGCACCTTCTCCGCGTAGTAGCGGTAGTCCCAGGGCTCAATGGTGATGCCCGCGCCCTCCGCGTCGGCGATCGCCTGCATGTCGGCGACCTCTTCCGCCACCCGGGCCAGCGCGGCGGGCCAGACCGCCTCCATCAGCTCCTGCGCCCGCTCGGGCGCCTTGGCCATGCGATTCTCGAGCCGCCAGTCGGCGTAGCTGTCATAGCCCAACAACCGGATGCGCTCGTGGCGCAGCAGCAGGATCTCGGTGATGCGCACGTTGTTGTCGTGCTCGTCGCCGTTGTCGCCCCGTGAGTAGTAGTTGCGCCAGACCCTCTCGCGCAGCTCCCGCCGGTCCGAAAAGGTGAGAAACGGGTCCATCGACGAACGGGTGTTGGTGACGGCGTACTCGCCGTCGCGGCCGCGCTCGGTGGCCGCGGCCGCGGCCGCCCGGACGAGCGACTCCGGCAGGCCGCCCAGCTGTTCGCCG
>CALZJC010000147.1 GCA_945787525.1 Thermoanaerobaculia bacterium
GTGCTGACCCTGGCCGCGGCGGCGCTGTGCGTCGGACTGCGGTTCGAGGACACCATCCAGGCGATGCGGCCGGCGGGCAACCCGGGGGTGGCCGTGCGCGACGAGGTAGGCCGTCGCTTTGGCACCAGCTTCGACCAGATGATGCTGCTCATCGAGGCGGAAGAGCTGGAGGAGGTTCTGGAGCTGGCCGAGCGCGCCACCGAGCGCGGCCGCGAGCTGGTCGCGTCGGGCGGCCTCTCCGGGTTCGACTCGGTCACCGGCATCCTGCCGCCGCTGGCAAGCCAGCAGGAATCGTTGCGCTGGCTCGAGGAGCAGCGCCAGGTGGTCGACGCCGAGCGCGTCAGGGCCAGCTTCAACGCCGCCCTGGCGGCCGAGGGCATGCGCGCCGCGCCGTTCGAGGCCGGCCTGGAGCTGTTCGCTGCCGCCACCGGGCGCGCCGAGCCGGTGACCGTCGCCGAGCTGGAAAGCTCCGAGCAGATGCGCCGCCTGCTGGATCGTTACCTGCGCCACGACGACCGCGGCTGGTCGACCGTGGTCTATCTCTATCCGCCGCCACCGCCCGGGAGATGGCGACGAGAGCCGCCACCCGCGGCCGTGCGGCTGGCCGAGGAGCTGGGACCGGCCGCGGCCCTAACCGGCTTCAACACGGTCTCTGCCTTCTTTCGGTCGCTGGTGCTGACCGACGCCCGTCTGGCAGCGCTGGTGGGCATCGTGCTGGTGGCCCTGCTGCTCTGGCTGGACTACCGGCGGCTGGGCGACACGTTGCTTTCGCTGGCTCCCCTGGCAGTCGGCATCGTCTGGATGCTGGGGGCCATGGTGGCGCTCGGCATCGCCATGAACTTCATGAACATTTTCGTCAGCACAATGATCATCGGCATCGGCGTCGACTACGGCGTGCACATGATCCATCGCCATCGCGAGTCGCGCGGCGCCGGCGTCGAGCAGCGTCTCGAGGGCCTGGTGGAGACCGGCAAGGCGATCGCGCTGGCGGCGCTGTCGACGATGATCGGCTTCGGCTCGTTGTCGCTGTCCCACTATCCTGGGCTGCGCTCGATGGGGATGGTGGCGATCCTCGGCGCAATGACCACCAGCCTGGTCGCGATCACCGTGCTGCCGGCCTGGTTCGCTCTGCGCCTCGGGATGCGCCGGCGTTCAGGCCTGGGCTGCTAGCGGTCGAGCTCCTTCTGGAACCCGCGGGCGCTCACGGTCGGCGCGCAGGTCGACCGCGACATCCTCCGCTACGACGATTGGCTGGATCGAACCAGATGGACCCGTAGCAGGTTGGTGAGGGGCCGCTCTCGAATCGGATCGCCCATCAACACGATCACGCAGTCACCGGGCCTCGCCAGCCGCCTCTCCAGCAGGTGACGATCTACGACCTCCACGACCTCGTCGTGGTGGGCGACGTGGTCGGACATGACCAGCGCGCGCACTCCCCAGAACAGCTGCACTCGACGGGCGACCGCCGGGTCGGCGGTGAAGACGACCACCGGTACCGCGGGCCGGTAGCGCGCAATCATGCGCGCCGTGAAGCCGCCCTGGCTGAAGGCGACCAGCTGGCGCACCGGCATTCGGTGGGTGGCGAAGACGGCTGCCGCGGCCACGAGGTTGGCAACTTCCAGAGCCGACTGTTCGGCATCGCCGTCGCGAGAGATCGCGCCGGGCTGCAGCGGCCGGAACGGGTCTGCAGGAGCCGCCGGACCGGTGCCGCGGCGCTCGACGGCAAACGCCTCCGCTGCGCCGATGATCCGGTCCATGGTGCGTACCGTCTCGGCCGGGTGGCGCCCCACTGCGGTCTCGCCGGAGAGCATCAAGGCGTCGGTGCCGTCGAAAACCGCGTTGGCGACGTCCGAAGACTCCGCCCGGGTGGGCCGCGGCCGTTCCATCATCGACTCCAGCATCTGCGTCGCGACAATCACCGGTTTGCCGAAACGGCGGCCAGCTTCGATCATCTTCTTCTGCAGGACCGGCACGCGGTGTAGCGGCACCTCGACGCCGAGATCCCCGCGCGCCACCATCAGGGCGTCAGCGGCGGCGGCGATCTCGTCGATGTGGTCGACCGCCAGACCGCGTTCGAGCTTGGCGACGATCAGCTGGCTGCCGCCGGCCTCCCGCATCGCCTGCCGAACCGCGCGCACGTCGGCACCGCGGCCGACATAGCTGGCCGCCAGGTAGTCGACCTTCTCCCGCGCCGCCAGCTCGATGTCGTGCAGGTCCTTCTCCGAGATGGCGAAAGGCATCTTCGAGTCGGGTACGTTGATGCCCTTGCGCGTTGCCACCCCGCCACCGGTGACGACCTCGGCCAGGACTGCACCGCCGCGGCGGCCGGTGATGCGCAACTCCACCAGCCCGTTGTCGATCAGCAGCCGCTCGCCTTCGGCCAGATGCGCCAGCAGCTGGGCGTCGTTCACCGGTAGGTCACCCTCCTGGCCCTCGAGCCCCAACGACACCACCTGGCCGCGGCGCAAGCTGCGGGGCTCTTCCAGGCTGCCGAGACGGTAGCGCGGGCCCATGAGGTCGAGCAGGATCGGGATTTGGCGATCCAGTCCGGCGGCCTGCTCGCGAACGGTGGCGATGAGTCGCGAGTGCTCGTCTGGAGCGCCGTGCGAGAGGTTCAATCGCACCACATCCACGCCGGCCTTGAACAGGCGCTTGACGGCGCTCGGAGACGAGCTGGCGGGGCCCAGGGTGGCGACGATCTTGGCGCGGCGAGGCATGCGCGGAGTGTAGCGGAGTGTTCCTCACGCCGGATCGGTGACCGCCGGGGGTGGTGGGTAGGGGCGGCAGAGGCATCGGCGACGAGACAGCGGTCCGCCGAGCCGGCACGAGCGGTGGCCAACGCAACGCCGACCCTGCAACCGCTACCGGAGGCCGGCATGAGGCGTCGAGGGGTGGGTCCACCCAGGGGCATCGTAGCCGGCGCGCCGAGCAAGCCCCTTCCAAGGGCAAGCCTGGTCCGAGCGCCGGCGAAGGAGGCGAGAGCCACCCCCCGCACTCGGAACCGCTCGAGCCGTCCCCTGGCGGACCTAACCCTCGACGCCTCATGCCGGCCGGCCCTCCAGCGTTGACGGCCCCACCCTCGCACGCGGAAGCCCGAGCCGTCCCCTAGCCGACCCACCCCTCTGACGCCTCTTGCCGGCCGGCCCTGTAGCGTTGCCGGTCCCGCCCCCGCCCCTTTGCGGCCAGAGCAAGACTGGACTACGATCCCCCAGCCATGTTCGATGGTCTCCAGGACAAGCTCCAGGGCGTCTTCCGGCGTCTGCGGGGCGAGGGCCGGGTCAACGAAGAGGCGCTCGGCCGGGCGTTGCGCGAGATCCGCATGGCGCTGCTCGAGGCGGACGTCAACTTCAAGGTCGTCAAGAGCTTTGTCGGCCGCATCCGCGAGCGCGCCATGGGCGAGAAGGTGCTCGAGAGCCTGAGCGCCGCCCAGCAGGTGGTCAAGATCGTCCGCGACGAGCTGATCGAGCTGCTCGGCGAGGCGGGTGGCGAGCTGCGGCTCGAAGGCAAGCCCCCGGTGGTGCTGCTCTGTGGCCTGCAGGGATCGGGCAAGACCACCACCGCCGGCAAGCTCGGGCTACGTCTCAAGGAGCGCGGCCAACACCCGCTGCTGGTCGCCGCCGACCTGCAGCGCGCCGCCGCCGTCGAGCAGCTGCGGCAGGTGGGCGAGGCGGCCGGGCTGCCGGTGCTCGAGCCGCGGGCCGGCGAGACGCCGCTGGCGCTGGCCGAGCGGGCGCTCAAGGAGGCCCGGCTGCGCGGCCTCGGCGCGGTCATCGTGGACACCGCCGGCCGCCTGCACGTCGACCGCGAGCTGATGGCCGAGGTGGCGGCGCTGGCCGAGCGGCTGAAGCCGTCGGAGACCCTGTTCGTGGCGGACGCCATGACCGGCCAGGACGCGGTCAGAAGCGCCGCCGAGTTTGCCGCCACCCTGCCCCTCACCGGCGTCATCCTCACCAAGCTGGACGGCGATACCCGGGGCGGGGCGGCGCTGTCGATCCGCAGCGTCGCCTCGGTGCCGATCCGCTTTGTCGGCGTCGGCGAGAAGCTGACCGAGCTCGAGAGCTTCCAGCCCGACCGCATGGCCTCGCGGATCCTCGGCATGGGCGATGTGCTGTCGCTCATCGAGAAGGCCGAGCAGGGTATGGACGCCGAGGCCACCGAGCGAATGGCGCGGAGCATCGCCCGCCAGGAGTTCACCCTCGAGGATCTGCGCGATCAGCTGCGCCAGATGCGCAAGATGGGGCCGCTGGCGCAGGTGCTCGAGATGCTGCCCCGGGTTGGGCCGATGAAGGCCCTGGACCCGTCTGCCGTCGACGAGACCAGGCTGCGGCGCATCGAGGCCATCATCGATTCGATGACCCCCGCCGAGCGTCGATCGACGCGGCTCTTGAACGGCTCGCGCAAGCGCCGCATCGCTCGCGGCTCCGGCACCAGCGTCCAGGAGATCAACCAGCTGGTCAAGCAGCAGCGGGCGATGAAGAAGATGCTCAAGGGGGTTCAGGGCAAGTGGCTGCGGCGGGCCCTGGGCGGATGAACGCCTGAGGGTCCGGCGGGCTGGCCCGCGAGAGTCAGGGCTGCTAGAATCATCAGTTCAGCGCCGCGCTACGCGGCGCGCCTGTCGGCCTGCCGGGCCGGCGTATCTCCGCAAAGACCTAAGGAGCAACACAGATGTTGACGATACGACTGCGCCGGATGGGAAACCGCAACCGGCCCTTCTACCGGGTCGTGGTTTCCGATTCGCGCAAGCCGCCTACCGCCTCAGCGGTCGAAGAGGTGGGCTACTACAACCCGATCTCCAACCCGCCGCAGGTGCGCATCGACGCCGATCGCGTCGACCACTGGGTGGGCGTCGGAGCCCGGCCCTCCCGCACCGTGCTGAGGTTGCTGCGCACCCAGGAGGGCGGCGCCAGTTGAGCGCCGAGGCGGTCCGCAGCGAGCTGATCGAGATCGCCTCGTTGTTGGTGGACGAGCCCGCAGAGGTGTCGGTCGAGGAGGTTCCTTTCCGGGGCGGTCGCATGTTGACCCTGCACGTCGCGGAGGACGACCTGGGCATCGTCATCGGGCGTCAGGGCCGCACCGTCCGCGCCTTGCGTGCGCTGTTGACACTCCGCGGTGAACGGGACGGCGAGCAGTATGAGCTCGAGATCGCCGAATGAAGGCCCGCCGCCGCTTCCGGATCGAGTCCTGGTAGGGCGCATCCGTCGGCCGCACGGCGTCCGGGGCGAGCTCCTGGTCGACGTGGTGAGCGATGTCCCGGGCCGCCTGTCGCCGGGCAGCGAGCTTTGGCTGAAGAGCGCCGACGGAGCCAGCCGGGGCGTGACCGTGGCCGCCAGCCGGCCTCACCCACGAGGCGCGCTCTTGTCCTTCGAAGGCCTGCAGGATCGCGACGCGGTCGAGCCGTTGCGCGGTGCGACGCTCGAGACCGAGCGGCGGATGGTGACACCGGCGCCGGCGGGCTCGTACTACTACTTCGAGTTGGCCGGATGCCTCTGCCGCGATGCCAGGCATGGCGACCTGGGTCGCGTCTGCGAGGTGATCGAGGACGGCGGCGGCCTGCTGCTCGAGGTCCGCGCCGGCGAGCAGAGGCTGCTGGTGCCGTTTGTCGCGGAGTACGTCGCCGCGGTCGATGTGGTGGGGCGGCGGATCGATCTACAGCTGCCGAATGGACTGTTGGAGACATGCACCTCAGCGTCGTGAGCATCTTCCCCGAGCTGTTCTCGGGCTTTCTCTCCACCAGCCTGGTAGGCGCGGCGGTGGAACGGGGGCGGCTGGCGGTGGTGGTAGAGGATCTGCGACGCTTTACGGACGATCGGCATCGCAGCGTGGACGACGAGCCCTATGGCGGTGGGGGCGGCATGGTGATGATGGCTGAGCCCTGGCTGCGGGCGATCGACGAGCTGGTGGCGCCCGGCGCCTGGACGGTCCTGCTCACTCCGCAGGGCCACCGGCTGAACGAGTCGAAGGTCCGCGAGCTGGCCGGCCGGCAACGGCTGCTGTTGCTTTGCGGACGCTACGAAGGGGTCGACGAGCGCGTCCTGTCGCAGGTCGACGAGGAGATCTCGATCGGCGACTTCGTGCTCGCGGGCGGCGAGCTGCCGGCGATGGTCCTCATCGAGGCGCTGTCGCGGCAGATCCCGGGCGTTGTCGGGCGGCCTTCGTCGGTCGTCGACGACAGCTTCCATGACGGACTGCTCGACTACCCGCACTACACCCGGCCGCGGAGTGTGGGGGGGCTCGACGTGCCGCCGGTGCTGCTCTCCGGCGATCATCAGGCGATCGCGGGTTGGCGGCGGCGCGAAGCGCTGCGTGCCACGCTGCGCAAGCGCCCGGATCTACTGGCCGTGGTGCCTCTGGGAGAGCGCCGCCGCATGGAGCTGGTCGAGGTGGCCGCCGAAGAAGGAATCGGAGAGGAGGAGCTGGCACGGCTTGTCACGCCGGACTCCGCGGAAGATAATGGCGAGAAAGGAGCTCCGCAAGTCGGAGGTTGATTCATGCATACTTTGCAGGAAGTCGAAAAAGAGTATCTACGGACGGACCTGCCGGACTTCAGGGCCGGCGACACGGTCCGTCTCCACGTCAAGGTCGCCGAGGGCGACAAAGAGCGGATCCAGATCTTCCAGGGGGTCGTCATCCGGCGCCGCGGTAGCGGCACACGCGCCTCTTTCGCCGTGCGCAAGGTTTCGGCGGGGGTCGGCGTCGAGCGGGTGTTCCCACTGCATTCACCCGTGATCGGCAAGATCGAGGTGGTGCGTCGTGGCCGCGTGCGGCGGGCCAAGCTTTTCTATCTGCGCGGGCTGCGGGGCAAGGCGGCTCGGATCGAAGAGCGTCGCGAGGACCGACCCGTGCAGAAGAAGGCCCGCACCACGAGCGACTGAGAGCGCCGGCTGCAGCGATGCGGGGCGCCGGGGGACACGGTTTTGCAGCATTGCAGGCGTTGGCCTGCGAAGGCTGGAGGCTGCGTCTGCTGACCGGGCTGGAGGAATCGTTGCGTTTGTCGGGCTACCGGCGGATCGCTGGCGTCGACGAGGTCGGCCGGGGCTGTCTGGCCGGGCCGGTGGTTGCCGGAGCCGTGATCCCGGATCTCGAGCGGCCGCTGCCGGGTGTCGACGACAGCAAGTGCCTGTCGCCGGCGCGGCGGCGGCGGCTGGCCCAGGCGATCCGCGAAACCGCCGTGGCCTGGGCCGTGGTCCCGGTGACCGCCGCGGTGATCGATCGCATCAACGTGCTCGAGGCGACGCGGAGTGCGATGGCCCAGGCGGTGGCCCGGCTGTCGCCGGCGCCCGATTGCGTGCTGGTCGACGCGGTGGCGTTACCGGAGAGCCAGGTTCCCGTGCTGCCCCTGGTGCGGGCGGACGGGTTGGCCTATGCGGTCGCCTGCGCGTCGATCCTGGCCAAGGTGGAGCGCGACGATTGCATGGTGGGGCTCGACCGCTGCTATCCGCAGTACGGATTTGCCGGTCACAAGGGCTATGGCGCGCCGCGGCACCTCGAGGCACTGGCGGCCTACGGACCGACGCCGGAGCATCGCCTGACCTTCCGTTCGGTCTTGCCGCGGCAGGGGGCCGCGAGGGCGTGATGGCGCTGGATCGCAACAAGGTAGCCCGCAACGCCGAGAAGCTGGTGGCGCGCGGCAAGCTCGACGCGGCGATCGACGAGTACAGGAAGCTGCTGGCCGACAGCGCCAGCGACACCACGACCCTCAACCGGGTCGGCGATCTCTACGCCCGGCTCAATCGTCTCGACAAGGCGACCGCGCTGTTCAAGAAAACGGCCGATCACTTCATCAGCGAGGGCTTCTTCGTCAAGGCGATCGCCATCTACAAGAAGATCATTCGCCTCGATCCGGCGCAGATCGAGGTATACGAGCGGCTGGCCGACCTCTACAGCCGCCAGGGTCTGCTGAACGAGTCGCGCTCGCAGTACCAGGTGGTGGCCGATTACTACCTGAAGCACGGCAACGGTGATGCCGCGATCGGTGTCTACGGCAAGCTGATCCAGCTGGAGCCCGACAACCCCAGCCATCGTCTGCGCCTGGCGGATCAGCTGCGCCAGTCGGATAGGCCGCGCGAGGCGGTGGCCCAGTTCCGCGAGATCGCCTCGCTGTTCCTTGCCCACGACCGGCCCGATGACGCCTTGAAGCTCTACTCGGCGGCGCTGGATGTGGATGCCACGGATCTCGATTTCGTCACCGACGCCGTGCGGCAGCTCAAGGACGGCGGCCACCAGGCGGCAGCCGAGCGGCTGCTGGCGGCCGCGGTGGAGCGCAACCCCGAAGCCGGCGGTCTGGCAAAGCTGGTGGAGCGGGCTGGCGGCGCTGTGGCAACTGGGCCGGAGGCAGCCGAGCCGGAGGCCGCCGAACTGGAGGCCGCCGAGCCGGAGGTCGCCGAGCC
>CALZJC010000148.1 GCA_945787525.1 Thermoanaerobaculia bacterium
TGTCCGGCAGGCGAAGGAACGCATCACCGCCGGCGACATCTTCCAGGCGGTGCTGGCGCGGCGCTGGCGCCAGCCGTCCGACGTCACGCCGCTGGCTCTCTACCGGGCGCTGCGGGTGATCAACCCGAGCCCCTACATGGTGCTGTTGGAAGGCCCGGAGGCGTCGCTGGTCGGCGCCTCGCCGGAGATGCTGGTGCGGCTCACCGGCGGCCGCCTCGCCACCCGGCCGATCGCCGGCACCCGGCCGCGCGGCGCCGACCCGGCGGAGGACCAGAAGCTGGCCGAGGAGCTGCTGGCCGATCCCAAGGAGCGGGCCGAGCACGTGATGCTGGTCGACCTGGGACGCAACGACCTGGGCCGGGTGGCACGGCCGGGATCGGTCCGGGTGTCGAGCTTCATGGAGATCGAGCGCTACAGCCACGTCATGCACATCGTCTCGAACGTCGAGGCGGAGCTGGCGGAGGGCAGGACGGGGCTCGACGCGCTGCTCGCCTGCTTTCCCGCCGGCACCGTTTCCGGAGCGCCGAAGATCCGGGCGATGGAGATCGTCGACTCCCTCGAGACCGAGGCTCGCGGACCGTACGCCGGGGCGGTCGGCTACCTGTCGTTCACCGGTGATCTGGACACCTGCATCACCATCCGGACGCTGCTGGTGCGCGATGGCGAAGTCTCGGTCGCCGCCGGCGCCGGCATCGTCGCCGACTCCGATCCGGCGGCGGAAGAGCGCGAGACCGAGAGCAAGGCGGCGGCGCTGCTGGCGGCAGTAGACTTGGCGCGCTCGCTGTCATGATCCTGGTCGTCGACAACTACGACTCATTCACCTACAACCTGGTGCAGATGTTCCTCGGCCGGGATGTCGAGGTGGAGGTGGCGCGCAACGACGCGGACGATGCGGCGGGACTGCTTTCGCGGCGCCCGTCGGGCATCGTGCTGTCGCCGGGGCCGGGGCGGCCGGAGGACGCCGGGGTCTGTCTCGATCTCCTGGCCCTGCGGCCGGAGGTCCCGCTGCTCGGCGTCTGCCTCGGCCATCAGGCGCTCGGCGCCGCCTACGGCGGCATCGTCGAGGGCGCCGCGCGGCTGATGCACGGCAAGACCTCGAACATCCGGCACCGCGGGCTGGGCATCTTCGAGGGGCTTCCCAACCCGTTCGAGGCCACCCGCTACCACAGCCTCGAAGTGCGGCAGGAGGAGCTGCCCAGCGAGCTCGAGCCGGTCGCCTGGAGCGACGATGGTGTGCTGATGGGCATGCGCCACCGGCGGCGGCCCTACTGGGGGGTACAGTTCCACCCCGAGTCGGTGCTCAGCGCCGAGGGGCCACTGCTGATCGATAACTTCCTCGATCTGTGCGGCGAGCACTCGCCAGACGCCATATGTACCTGAAGCCGCGGCGTTGCGCTCCGGTCGGGCATCCTCGACGTACTTGCAGTACGCCTGCGGTGCCCTCGGTAGCGCGCCTTGCATCTTCAGGCACCTACGGCGTCTGGAGAGCGCTCGGAGAGTTGAGGTGAGGCCCGTGGTGGATCCGACCGATGCTCTGCGCCGGGTGATCTCGGGTGCCGACCTGGAGCGCGCCGAGATGGAGGAGTTGATCGGTGCGCTGATGGACGGCGATCTGGAGCCGCCGCTGCAGGCGGCGCTGTTGGCGGCGCTGGCCACCAAGGGCGAGAGCGTCGACGAGATCGCCGGCGCTGCCACCGCCATGCGCCGGCGGGCGGTGCCGGTGGCGCACCGGCGGCCCGAGGCGGTCGACACCTGCGGCACCGGCGGCGACGGCAGAGGCACCTTCAACATCTCCACCGCGGCGGCGATCGTGGCGGCGGCGGCGGGCGTGCCGGTGGCCAAGCACGGCAACCGGTCGGTGTCGAGCCGATCGGGCAGCGCCGACCTTCTGGAGGCGCTGGGCATTGCCGTGCAGCAGACGCCCGCGCGCGCCGCGGCGGCGCTCGACGAGATCGGTATCGCCTTTCTGTTCGCGCCCGGCTACCACCCGGCGATGCGGCAGGTCATGCCGGTGCGCCGGGCGCTCGGCGTGCGCACCCTGTTCAACGTTCTCGGACCGCTGACCAACCCGGCCGGCACCCGCCGTCAGCTGCTCGGGGTCTACGCGCCGCACCTGGTGGAGCGGTTGGCGGCGGTGCTGGCGGAGCTCGGCAGCCTGCACGCGCTGGTGGTCCACGGTGCGGACGGCCTCGACGAGATCACCCTGACCGGACCGACGCGGATTGCGGAGCTGCGTGATGGCCGCGTCGAGACCCGCACCCTGGTGCCAGAAGAGGTGGGCTTCGAACGGGTGCCCGCGGCGGCTCTGGCCGGCGGCGACCCGGCGGACAACGCCGCGGCCCTCGAACGGCTGCTGGCGGGAGAGGCCGGGCCGCTGGCCGAAGTGACGCTGCTCAACGCCGGCGCGGCGGTCTACGTTGCGGGCCTCGAGGAGGATCTGCGCGGTGGCGTCGAGCGGGCGCGCCGCGCGCTCGACTCGGGTGCCGCCGCCGCCAAGCTCGAGGAGTTGCGGCGGGTCTCCGGGGCAGCCGGGTGAGCGGTCTGGCCGACATCCTGGTGCGCATCGTCGCAGACCGGCGGTCGCGCCTGGCCGGCGAGGGCGAGCCGCGGCGACCCGCTGCCGGGGCTGCGGCCGGCGCGCCGCTGGCGCCGGGCGACAACGCCCTGCTGAGCGCGCTGGCGCTGCGTCGCGGCACGGCGGTGATCGCCGAGGTCAAGATGGGCTCGCCGCGACTCGGCTCGCTGGCCGGACGGCTGGATCCCGATCGGCAGGCACGGCAGTACGCCGCCAACGGCGCCGCCGCTCTGTCGGTGGTCGTCGAGCCGGACCACTTCGGCGGCAGCTACGAGCTACTGGCGCGCTGTCGCGAGGCCTCGGGGCTGCCGGCGTTGGCCAAGGACTTTGTCGTTGACTTGCGGCAGCTCGAGTGGGCTCGCGATGCCGGCGCCGACGCGGTGCTGCTGATCGCGGCGATCTACGGTGCGCAGGAGCTGCGCGGCTGGGCGGCGGCAGCGCGTCGGATGGGGCTGGCGCCGCTGGTTGAGATCCATGATCGGGAGGACCTGGCCAAGCTCGCCGGCGCCGGCTGGGAGCTGGTGGGGGTAAACAACCGCGACCTGCGCACCTTCGCAGTGGACATCGAGGCGTCGCTGGCGATGGCGGCGCGACTGCCGGAGCCGTCGCTGAAGGTGGCGGAGAGCGGCATCTCCTCGGACGTCGAGATCCGGCGGCTGGCTGGCGCCGGCTTCGATGCCTTTCTGATCGGCGAGGCGCTGCTGCTTGCCGACGACCCGGCTGCCCGGCTGCGCTCGCTGCTCGCCTCGGAGAGGGCCGGAGAATGAGCCGTACGCGGGTCAAGATCTGCGGCGTCACCCGGGTCGAGGACGCCGAGTTGGCAGTCGAGCTGGGCGCCGACTTCCTGGGCCTCAACTTCTATCCCGCCAGCCCGCGCTGTCTCGATCTCGCCACCGCGCGCCGTATCGTCGACGCGGTGGTCGGTCGGGTGAGGCTGGTCGGCGTGACGGTCAACGCCGGGGCGCGGCGAATCGAGGAGATCTCGTCGCTGGTGGAGCTCATCCAGTTCCACGGCGAGGAGAGCGCCGAGGCGATGCGGCCGTGGGCCAAGCGGGCGATCAAGGTGCTGCGGCCGGAGGCTCGGGAGGCGCAGCCGGCGGCGCGCTATCCGGACGTCTGGGGCTTCCTGCTCGAGCCACGCCGGCCCGGCCACGGTGGCAGCGGCCAGCCCTGGGACTACGGCTCGGCGGTGCTACCCGCTACCGATCGGCCGACCTTCGTGGCCGGAGGCATCGATCCCCACAACGTGCGCGCCGCCGCGGCAGGCGTCTGGGGAATCGACGTCTGCTCGGGCGTGGAGTCGAAGCCCGGGGTCAAAGACGCTCGACTGATGAAACGGTTATTCTCTGAGCTTCGAACTGCTTCCTGAGATGCGATATGGCCCGACGTGAAGAAGCCAGACCCGGCTACTGGGGCGATTACGGTGGCCGGTATGTGCCCGAGACGCTGGTGGCGCCGCTCGAGGAGCTGGCGGCCGCCTTCGACAAACAGCGCCGCCGCCGCGCCTTCCGGTCGCGCCTCGACGGCCTGCTGCGGCACTACGCCGGCCGGCCGACGCCGCTGTTCGAGGCCGCCCGGCTGAGCGACCAGTTGGGCGGCGCGCGCCTCTGGCTGAAGCGTGAGGACCTGCTCCACACCGGGGCCCACAAGATCAACAACGCCCTGGGCCAGGCGCTGCTGGCCGAGAGCATGGGCAAGCGGCGACTGATCGCCGAGACCGGCGCCGGCCAGCACGGCGTCGCCACGGCCACCGCAGCGGCGCTCCTCGGCCAGACCTGCACGATCTACATGGGTGAGGAGGACATGCGCCGGCAGCACCCCAACGTCGAGCGCATGCGCCTGCTGGGTGCCCAGGTGGCGGCCGTCGACTCCGGCAGCCGCACCCTGAAGGACGCCATCAACGAAGCGCTGCGGGACTGGGTGACCAACGTGCGGGATACGCACTACGTGCTCGGCTCGGTTCTCGGGCCGGACCCCTATCCCCGCATGGTGCGCGAGTTCCACCAGGTGATCGGCCACGAGGCCAAGCGGCAGCTCAAGAAACAGGCCGGTCGCGCCTGGCCCGATCTGGCGGTGGCCTGTGTCGGTGGCGGCAGCAACGCCATCGGCCTCTTCGGCGCTTTTCTCGACGAGCCCCGGGTGCGGCTCATCGGCGTCGAGGCGGGCGGCACCGGCGCAGGGCTGGGCCGGCACGCCGCGCGGTTCCGCGGCGCCACGGTAGGCGTCCTGCACGGCACCCGGACGCTGGTGCTGCAGGACCGCGAAGGGCAGATCGCCGGCACCCACTCGGTGTCGGCCGGCCTCGACTACCCGGCCATCGGCCCCGAGCACGTACGGTTGGCCGAGCAGGGCCGGGTGGAGTACACCGCGGTCGACGACGACGAGGCGATCGAGGCGTTCCACACCCTGGCCGAGCTGGAGGGCATCCTGCCGGCGCTGGAGACCGCTCACGCGGTGGCCGAGGCGATGCGTCATGCCCCGCGTCTCGGACCGGACAAGGTCATTCTGGTCAATCTCTCGGGGCGCGGCGACAAGGACCTCGAATCGGTGCTCGCCTACGACGCCAAGCGCGGCGTGGTCGGCAGGCCGGAGGCCGGATGAGCGCCATCGACGCCGCCTTCGCCCGCTGCCGGGCCGATCGCCGGGCCGCCTTCATCCCCTACCTGACGGCCGGCGATCCGGATCTGGAAACCACCGGCCGCCTGCTCGAGGCGCTCACCCGGGGGGGCGCCGACATCATCGAGCTGGGCGTGCCGTTCAGCGACCCGATCGCCGACGGCCCGGTGAACCAGCGGGCGGCGGCGCGGGCGCTGGCCGCCGGCACCAGTCTGTCGGGCATCCTCGACCTGGTGGCCGGCTGTCGCGAGCGGCTGGGCGTTCCGATCGTCCTGTTCACCTACTTCAACCCGATCCTGGCCCGCGGGGTCGAGAGCTTCGCAGAGCAGGCGGCCGCTTCCGGCGTCGACGGCGTGCTGTGCGTCGACCTGCCGCCCGAGGAGGCGGCCGGCGAGCTGCTGCCGGCTTTGCGCGAGGTGGGCGTCGCCTCGGTCTTCTTGCTGGCGCCGACCAGCACGCGGGCGCGCGAGAAGGCGGTTGCCGCGGCTTCGAGCGGCTTTGTCTACTACGTGTCACGCACCGGCGTCACCGGCACCCGGGAGGAGCTGCCGCCCGAGCTGCTGCGCGAGGCCAAGCGACTACGGCGCCGGCTCAAGCTGCCACTGGCGGTGGGCTTCGGCATCTCGACGCCGGAGCAGGTCGAGGCGGTGGGCAAGGTGGCCGACGGCGTCGTGGTCGGCAGCGCCCTGGTGCGGATCGTCGAGCAGCGGGCCGGCGACGCCGACCTTGTCGAGATCGTCGAGCGCGAGGCGTCGCGGCTGTCGGGTCCCCTGCGCGGCTAGCCTGCCTGCCCTCAGGCCAGCAGACGCCGGGCGACGCCTCGTGGTTGAATAGGGTGCGGATGAGCGACATCCAGGTCCACCTGATCGAGGCCGTGGTGCGCGGTCGCTACCTGCTGCGCCCCGCGGCAGGAAGCCCGGCCGGCGTCCTGGTCGGTTTCCACGGCTACGGCGAGAGCGCCGAGCCGCACCTCGAGGCGATGCTGGCAATCCCGGGGGCCGAGAGCTGGACGGTCGCCTCCATCCAGGGGCTGCACCCGTTCTACACCCGCTCGGGCGAGGTGGTCGCGAGCTGGATGACCAACCTCGATCGCGAGGCGGCGATCGCCGACAACATCGCCTATGTGCGCACCGCCGTGGGCGAGATCCTCGAAACCGCGGGCGTCCTCGGCCCTCTGGTCTACGTCGGCTTTTCGCAGGGCGTGGCGATGACCTACCGCGCCGCCGCCGACGCGGGCCATGCCTGCGACGGTCTGATCGCGCTGGCGGGTGACGTGCCTCCCGAGCTGACGGAGCGGAAGCTGGAAGGCTTCCCCAGAGTGCTCATCGGGCGTGGCACTTCCGACAGTTGGTACAGCGAAGAGAAGCTGACGGCAGACGTGATGCTGCTGCGCGGTAAGGGCGTCCGGGTGGACTTCGCGCGCTTCGACGGTGGCCACGAGTGGACGCCGGTGTTCAACGAGCGCTGTGCCGAGCTGCTGCTCGGCCTGGCCTGAGGCCTACTCCTCGCTTGGCGGCGGCGCCTTCATGATCCGGTAGAAGCACCAGCCGGCGAGGCTGGTGACGGCGATCATGCTGATGGTCATGAAGGCGGCGGCAAAGGTGGTCATCGCATCTTCCTCCTAGGCGCGGCCATGGCTCTTCCAGGCCTTGCGAATGAGCAGGGCGCCGAGCGCCACCAGACCGAGCATCAGCAGACGGCTGATCCAGCGGTAGGGGATGGTGGTCGGGTCGTCGACGTCTTCCATGAGCATCTTGGGAATCGCCTCGTCCCAGGTCCACCAGACCAGCAGGGTGTAGAGGAAGACCGGCGTCACCCACTTCATGATCACCTTGTAGACGCCCGGGACGCGGATGTCGGCACCCTTGTGCAGCTCGTCCCAGCCGCGGTCGATGCCGAAGATCCAGGCGAACAGGATGACCTCGACCGCGGCGAAGAGCACCAGACCGAAGGTGCCCGCCCAGTAGTCCCACTCGTCGAGCACTCCGAAGCGGTAGAAGATGACGTGGAACAGGCCGAGGCCGAGCCCCAGGGCGGTGACGGCCCGCGCCGCCTTCCTACGCGTGAAGCGGAACTCCTCCTGCAGGAAGGCGATGGTCGGGCTGGCCAGCGCCACGCTCGAGGTGATGCCGGCGACGAAGAGCAGGAAGAACCAGAGAAAGGCGGCCAGACGGCCCAGGATCTCGGGACCGGGCAGACCCTGGAAGACGACGCCCATGGCGACGATGCCGAGGTCGAACGTACCGCCCTGGGCGATCGCCATGGCGCCGGAGACGCCGAAGAAGACCACCGCCGCCGGGATGGCGATCGTGCCGCCCAGCACGATCTCGGCGAACTCGTTGGTGGCCGCCGTCGACAGGCCGGTGAGCGCCACGTCGTCGTTCTTTTTGAGGTAGGAGGAGTAGGTCTGGATGCTGCCCATGCCGACCGACAGGGTGAAGAACATCTGGCCGGCGGCGGCGACCCAGACGTTGACGTTGCTGAGCGCCCCCCAGTCGGGGTTCCAGATGAAGTTGAGACCCTCGGCCGGCGACGCCGCCATCGTCGGCAGGGTGAGCACCCGAGCCAGCAGCAGGAAGGCGAATACGAACAGGATCGGCATGCCGATCAGGGCCAGCTTCTCGATGCCGCCACTGATGCCTCGCGACAGAACCCAGCCCAGGAAGGCGAAGGTGAGCAGGAAGAAGCCCAGCGTCACCCAGCCGCTGGTGCCGGTCGAGTCGAAGATGTTCTGGTAGGAGGACAGGTAGCCGCGCATCTCGTCGACCTTGCCCATGCCGAAGTAGTCGCCGGTCAGGCTGAACAGGCTCAGCGCCAGCATCCAGGAGACGATGTAGGTGTAATAGATGAACACCACCAGCGGCATGACCACGCCAAGGACGCCGAAGTACTTGGCCCACTTCTTCTTGCGGTCGGTGAGCACGTCGAACATGCCCGGCACCGAGCCGTGGCCGTGGGTGCCGCCGTAACGGCCGACGCTCCACTCGATCCACATCATGGGGATCCCCAACACCAGGAAGGAGATGAAGTAGGGGATCATGAAGGTGCCGCCGCCGTTCTGCGCGGCCTGCACCGGGAAGCGAAGGAAATTGCCGAGGCCCACGGCGTTGCCCGCCATGGCAAGCACGAGCCCGATGCGCGTACCCCACTGTTCTCGTCCGTGTTGGTCGACGCC
>CALZJC010000149.1 GCA_945787525.1 Thermoanaerobaculia bacterium
CATCGCGAGATTGGTCTTGCCGCAGGCGCTCGGGAACGCCGCGGCGACGTAGGTCGTCTCTCGTCCGGGCGACTGGACGCCCATGATCAGCATGTGCTCCGCCATCCACCCCTCGTCGCGGGCCATTGTCGAGGCGATGCGCAGCGCGAGGCACTTCTTGCCGAGCAACGCGTTGCCGCCGTAACCGCTGCCATAGGACCAGATCTCGCGCTCCTCGGGGAAGTGGACGATGTACTTGTTCTCCGCATCGCAGGGCCAGGGCACGTCCGCTTGACCGGGAGTGAGCGGCATCCCGACCGAGTGCATGCACGGTATGAAGCTCCCGTCGCCGAGTACTTCCAGCACCTTGCTGCCCATCCGGGTCATGATCCGCATGTTGACCACGACGTAGGGCGAATCGGTGATTTCGACCCCGATGTGGGCGATCGGCGAGCCCAGTGGTCCCATGCTGAACGGGATCACGTACAGCGTGCGGCCCTTCATCGAGCCGCGGAACAGCTTCAAGAGCGTCGATTTCATCTCCCTGGGATCGAGCCAGTTGTTCGTCGGCCCGGCGTCGTCCCGGTTCCTGCAGCAGATGAATGTCTGGTCCTCGACGCGGGCCACGTCGGCCGGGTCCGAGCGACAGAGGAAGCTGTTGGGCCGACGCGTTTCGTCGAGCTTCGTGAAGGTCTCCGATTCGACCATCCCGGCGCACAGCGCGTCGTACTCCTCCTGCGAACCGTCGCACCAATGGACCTGATCGGGCGAGCAGAGCTCGGTCATCTCGTCGACCCAGCTCAGCAGGCGTTTGTTGGTAGTGCGTGCGGTGCGGGCCCCTGTCTCGAGTGCCATGGCGTCCTCCGACCTCTGAGGGCCGGTCGACCGGCCCTCCGTTTCGTCTCGAGGAAGGTACGGACCTCCTCCAGACGGCAAAACCAGCGTCACGCCAGTCTACTCTCCCGGGGCGTTGAACCGCCCCGGCGGGAGCCGGCCGCGTGAAACCCCAGGCCCTTGGCCTTGCGCCGCCAGGCCCTCAGCCGGGCCTTCGTTCCTAATCCACCGGCACCATGATGTGGGCGTAGGGGGTGTCCTTCCACATCACGTAAGGTCCGCCGTTCCACGGGTCGGTCGAGATGCCTTCGAGCTGTGCAGGGTCGGAGACCAGAATCATGAGGTGCGCGCCCTCCTTGATCCACTGGTTGTCCTCGGTCGGACCCTCCGCGTAGGGATCGATGTTGCTCGCCCCTTCGTCACCAGCCAACATGTAGGAGATTCCGAACTTGCCGCCGGCGTACTCCGTCTTGTTGAGGTACGCATCGCCCCACTCCATCCACACGGCGTCATTGCACATCGGCGATGTTCCTTGGAGGTGGGGAGGAGTCGGCATGCATACCCAGCCGTTGTCGCCCTGTTTGAGAACGTTGCCTTCCCAGTCCATGACCGTGGCACCCTCGGCCAGTTCAGGCGGCGCGGCGCTCAGGGCTTGCTCGATCACAGCCGCTTCATGGTGCTCAGCGAGCGCGGGGGCCAGCAACCCGCCGGCAGCCAGGCAACTCACAACGACAGCAGACACCGACACTATCCTCATCAAACGCACTTGGACCTCCTTCTCAGGGCTGGTGGCACCAACTCTCTCGATCTCTGTTGCCAGAGATCCGAGTCGGGCCGGTACTAGGATTACGGCGCAGATTACAGGTCCAGAGCCCGTGGGTCAATCGGGGTAATCACCACATCGACGTGAGAGTCATGTCCGAGAACTCATGTCCGAGAACGGTGGCACCTCTACTCCTGGCACCTCTACTCCTGCACCTCTACTCCGCTACTCCGGGGTGTTTCTGAGTCGCCGTGACAAACGAGACCTACGTCTCGACCACTATGAACAGATCCTCGATCGGCACGACGTTCTCATCACCCCTGCTGGCAACGACCAGGCGGTAGTTGCCAACCGGTAGCGGCTGCAGCTCGCAGGCCCAGCCGTTCTTCTCCTCGATCTTCGTAGCAGGAACCACTTCCTCGCCGCTGTCGAGCCGATCCACCCGCACGAACAGATCGGTCGGCGGCCGTTCCGGTGTCACTCGGATCAAAACCGGCTCGCGTTCCTCGAACACGTCGGCCACCTCGAGCCCGAGGCCGATGATGCGCGTGGCCAACGTACGCTTCGGCGCTTCGTAGCCGCGCAACCAGAACTCGAGCTTCCCGAACGCGATCCCGCTGGCATGGAGGGCCAGGTGTTGCTTGGGGATCGGGGTGCCGTCGGCGATGTCCCCGAGGTCCTCGACAGGCAGTGCGGAGACCCACGGAACGGTGCCGTCGCCGTCCTGCTCTTGGTCGTCCAGGGTGTTCGACAGAACGATGCGACCGCCCTGAAGTCGCGCCTCCTGGGGGGTGGGCTGGCACACACCGACAATCGGCCGGAGGCGATAGCCGCCGCGGAGCTGTGCCCGGAGGTACTCGTTGTCCTGCGCGTTGGACTCGGCCGCCTCCCGGATCTCCGTGTGGAACTCCAGCGCATCCGCGAGCAGGCCGGGATCCACCCCGGGCGGTGCTTCCTCGGCCAATGTGCGTGGCTTGCCCTGGCCTGTGGCGAAGCACGCGTAGGTCGGCAATAGCTGGTGGACCGACGGGAAGCCCCTGAGCGCCTCGCTCAGGCCCGCGAACCGCACACCCCACTTACCGAGGCCGTTGACCACCAGGCCGAGCGCCTTGGGCGCCCCGCCGAACGGCGTACCGAAGGTCGCCAGCAAGCGGATCTTCCTCCAGCCCCCCAGCTTCTCCGCGAAGTATCGGGCTACGAGGCCTCCCATGGAATGCGCGATGATGACGAGTTTCGCCTCGGCGCTTCCTCCAGCTGCCTTGAAGTCCCTTAGCCACGAATCCGACTCCGTGGCGAGCTTCTCGGCGCTCTTCCGATTGTCGCGCCGCCAGTCATAGGGGAACCTCCGCAGTTGTCCGGGTTGGAAGTCCACGGTTTCTTCGAGCCAATCGAGCAGCTTCGTGTAGCTGTCGAGACCCCAGAAGTCGGGAACCATCGCCGGGCTCTCGATGAGTCCCGTCGCCTCCACGCCGTCTGACGCATCGGGTTGCCCCGGCGGGAGCGCCAGAGACTCCTTGCCTCGCAGGAGCCGCAGCAACGAGCCGCCCTTCGGCTCCCACAGCTTCTCCTTGTCGCCAGGCCTCTCGAGGACGCTGCCCATGATCCCGGGCACTACGACCACCAGATCCCGGATTCTCTTCTTGCGCTTTGGCCGGGGCATCGTCAGATGACCTCAGGAGGTTCCGTAGAGTGAAAAGCCCACCCAAAGTGACGGTGCTATGCCGGTCTGCCGCTGCATCGCGAGCTGGGTGCCCTGGAGAGCGCGAAGCGGGCCTTCTTCAAGGCGGAACTCGAAATAGCGGCGCAGGAACTCCGCCGTGACGTCGTCGTCAGCCGGAGGGATGCTCACCAGAACGGAGCGTGCCCCGGCCTCCAGAAACGCGCCGGGCAGGCTCAACACTTCATCGCCCACTAGCTGCACCTCGCCCACCGCCTGCGGCCTCCAGCCGGTGCTGCAGGCGCCCAGCACGACTTCGTCGTAGCGGATCCGCGAGCGGGCGATCTCCGCCATGTCCACCTTGCTGTCGGCAAGCAGGAGCGCCGAGCTCAGCGGGTCTTCGACATCCGCACGCCCGTGGCAGATGGCGAGCAGGATGCCGCCTTCGTCCCGGCGGGCCAGGTCCCAGAACGCCGGCTCTGTTGCCTGCTCCCCCCGCAGGTGAGTCCCGAGGGTCCTGCCGCTCTTCTCGTAGGCCGCGTAGATCTCCTGCGCAGCCGCATCGACGGACTCCAATCGGTCAAGCGCCGGTAGTTCGGAGTAGTCGGGAGCGCCGATCGCAGCCAGATGCGGCCTCGGCGCGGGATCCTCGAGCAGCAGGCGCGCTGTGGCCGCACTGGGCACGACCCCTACCGGGCAGTGCTCGAACAGACGCCTGTCTTCGAGCAGGAGACACGCCCAGGGTAGAAGGTGGAACGCCCCGTGCGGAGCGACGACGAGCGAGTCCGCGGTCAGAGCCGCGCCGAGAAGATCCTCCGGCACGAGGTCATCGGCCATCACGCCAAGCTCTTCGGAGACGTCGAAGATGAGGCTGTCGATCTCGGCCGTCGACCGCTGGAGATTCCGATCGTGCTCATCGAGTGCTTCTATCGTCTCCTTCTCCAGGGGCCGCGCTCCGACGCTGATCGTTCCGCCGTTGATCAGGACCGCGGTGACCCGTTCGGGGGTTCTGAACAGGCTGAGGAGGGCCTGCCGCCGCTCGGCCAGGCTCTTCACGAGCGCTTCGACGTCGAGGACGGGCGGCGTGCTCAGGTTTCGCCAGCGCGGATCCGCCTGATGCAGCCGCTCGAGGACGCGCGCGCGATTGGCGAGAAGCCGCGACCTTTCCTCCACGGCGCTCGCACCGCCCTGCCAGGCGTGGTACTCGAGGGCATCGATCCGGGCGGACAGCTCGCGGAACTCGCTCTCGAGATCGGAGCCCGTGGGCTGCGTGCCCCGCGGTGCGCCAAGGCTCGCAGCCAGCGAGCGGGCCTTTACCATCTCCATGAACCGCAGGCACTCCGGAGCCCGCTGCGCCTTTTGGGCCGTCGCGATCGCCGCCTGGAAGAACGGGATCTTGTCGCGCAGGTAGGTGCTGTCCAGCCGGTATCCCAGAGGCGAGCTGTGAAGATCGTCGACCGTCGCCGCGGCACTCATCCACGCATCCAGGCTTTCGTCCTCCCGCTTCAAGGCCGCGAGGGTCCTGGCGCGCAGCTCTTCCAGCCGCCATTGGGAATCCAGGTCGGCGTACTGGCGGAGATCAGCGATCGCCTCGTCGAGCAGCGCGAGCGCCTGCTCGGGCTCGTCCAGCTGCAGGAGAGCCTCCGCCTGGAGCTTCAAGACCACTCCCAGCTTGGGTCTGAGAAGGCCGTGGGCGCGGAAGGCAGGCTCGATTCGGCGGAGCGCGGCGAGGCCTTCCCTGGGTTGGCCGCCCCGCACGTCACAAAGGGCCAGCTGATACTCCACGGCCGGGCCCGCGCCGGTCGCGCCCTGGCGCTCGAGGACCTGCTCGAAATAGGGTCTGGCACGTGCGTAGTCGCCCCGCGCACGGTGCACCAGACCGAAGGCGTTCAGCAGCTGCGTCTGCGCCTCGCGGACCGTCACCGACCCTTCGAGCGCCTTGAGAGCATCGGGATCGGCCGCGACCCTGGCTTTGGCCACCGGAACGATCGCCTCCGCCTTCTCCAGCGTCGCGAGCGCTCGCTCATAATCGCCGAGCCACTCATACAGGCCCGCCTGGTCGACCGCGGAGCGCAGCGCGTCCCCGACCAGGTCATGCTTTTGGAAGTACTCGAAGACGACACCGTAGTCATCCAGGGCCTCGTTGAAGCGGCCGGCAAACGCCCGCCCGCTCGCCCGCTCGCGCCGGGCCCGCATCACGTCGCTCTCGCCCTGATGCTGACGCGCCAGCTCCATGGCCTCCTCTCGCAGCGCCTCGGACCCATCACGGTTGCCGAGAGACCACTCGAGATCCGCCGCGATGAAGAGCGCGTTCCGTAGCGGTTGCACGAAGGTCCCGGGTTCGAGCGGAGAGGGTCCGAGCTCCCGGATCTTCCGCACCAGCTCCCAGGCCTTCTTCCAGGTCTCGATCTCCCGACGCTGCGCCCGCAAGGCCCCGTCAACGTCTCCGCTGGAGCGCAGCCGCTGGGCCTCCATCATCGCCGAGCTCGCTTGCTGCTGACAGCTGAACAGCTCCATGGTCAGCTGCATCGGATTCGAGTTCGCGGGCATCGCCCACCTCCCCACGGCTGTGACTGCGACTGGGTGAAGCGGAAGTATGTCCTCCCAGCATCGCGCCATCAACAACCCTCATCAGGGTAGGCGCCCAAGTGAGGGTGCCGAGAATCCAGCCCGACGGGGGGTCCGGGGCGGTTCCATGGGCTATAGTGGCGCGGTCTTCGACACCAGTATTCAAAGGAGGTCCTCATGAGAGTCAATCTCTGGCCGCGTCGGGTGTTTCTCGGCCTCGTTGCGTTTGCCCTCTGCGGCGGCATCGCCGCCTACGCCGGGCAGAGCGGTTTCCAGCAGAACTTCGGCTCCAGCTTCTTCATCGTGGACGATCCGTGCCCGGCGAGGCAGTTCCCGACGTTCGAGTCGCTGGTCCCGGTCCCGGCGATCGTCGACCCCTTCGCGGAGGACATCATTGTCTTCTGCCAGTTCTTCGCCGATGACGATAAGGGGCCGAAAAAGGGCGTCAAGATCTCGTACGAGACCGACCTCATCGTGATCGACAACAATACCGGAGAGGTTATGTACGCCCCCATAGAGCAAGGCAGGGGGAGGACCAAGAAGAACGGCGTAGGCAGCTTCGATTTCGAGTTGCCTACGGAACTCTTCGCCGACGGCTTCGAGTCCGGCGACGTCTCCGCCTGGTCCTACACCCGGACCAATTACAAGGGGACCAAGAAGGTCCAGCAGGGCGGGGTGTCCTGCGACACCGGCAGCAGCAGTTCGTCGGAGTAGCCCGGGGCGCGGCCGAGGCAACGGTCGGCCAGATGCGCTGGAACTCCTCCAGCAGCCACTTCGGGGGGCCTTTGTCCGACTCGGCCTCCTTCGACGGCGGCGGCTCGGGCGCGCTCGAGCGGGCCAAGATCGACTGGGTCATCAGCGGCGAAGGCATCATCGCCACGATAATTCGATCCGTCGCCGGCCACCGGGGCCACCGGGCCGAGCCTCGCCGCTCACTCGACGATCACGGCCACAATCGCGTCGTTGTTGCCTTCACGGGTCTCGGTGACCTCCTCGTTGGCGTCGGCCTCGAGCGCCAAGCGGTAGGAGCCCGGCGACGGGGCAGTGGGATAGGCGACACACCCCTGCCGCGACGCCCTTCCCCGGAGGCCCGCATGACGCTGCCGCGGGTTGAAGGAGACGCCGAGACCGCCACCGCGGACGTTGAACGGCCCGCTCGCCGTGGTGCCGATGTTGGCCACCTCGAAGCAGACCCAGTAGGGCTCGTTGGTCGGCACCCGCGTCGTGATCTCGCCGGAGCCGCCGTCGCGCAGCCAGGCGCGCCGGATAGTGAGGTCGGGGCCAAAGTACACGGGGAAGACCACCGGGAAGTCGATGACCCGCAGCGTCGTGCAGTCGCGCCGGCACATCCCAGTCTCCTCGATCAGGGTGAAGCCGTCGCGGCAAGGCTTGATCTGGAACGATTCCGCTTGCGTCACGGGGTCCGGACCATGGTGGCAGCGGCCGGCTGCCCGCCCGTCCTGAGTCGTCGCACCGGTGTAACGCTCGTCGGGGTCACACAGCGGCGCCTCGCCGCCGCAGGACGAGCAGGCGTCGAGGATGCACCGGCCGCTCTCCGCCTCCAGGGTCCACCCCTCGGCGCACGAGGTGGGCGTGCGCGAGGTGTAGCCGAGACCGCTCCGGCTCTCGCAAAGGCCCGAGTTCGGCCCGAACGAGCTGCTGGGTCTGTACGTCTCGCCCGAGCGGCAGAGCGCCCGATCGCATACTTGCGCCCCGGCCGGCGGCGGAACGCAGAGCGTGGCAAGGGCGAGCAGGGCGGCGCCTCCGCCGGCGGTCGCGAGTCGGAGACAAGAGATTTGGGTGGTCTTCATCGAATCCTCCTGGGAGCGTCTGATGGCGGGAGCCCGTCGGCTTCGACGGCGGCTTCGACGGCCCCATCCGAACAATCTCGAGAAACGCGCCCGATAGTATACGAACTGCTCGGCGCGTACCCAGGCCGGAGCGAAGGTCAGCCCGCGCAGCTTCGATCCGCCGCAGGAATCGAGGGTCGTTCTCAAGGCGATAGTCAAACCACTCATCCTCGGATCCAAAGCCGATGAGTACTCCCGCTGGCTTGCCGTGCCTGGTAATCACAATGCCTTCTTTCCGGGCCTCCTTCAAGTACCTGGAAAGCTGGTCCTTCACCTCTGACAGCGCGATGCGTTTCATTCCTCGACTCCTTCTTCGGCAAGCCACTCAGCAGCAGACGACTTCGCCACGATTGCGAGCACCTCGACACGCGGTTCACTCAGGTCGTAGTAGACACGGATCTCCTCAACCCGGAGCCGGTACTGTGGCCTGGTCAGGCCCTGCAGTCTCTTGATCCGACTCCGACTCACTTCTTGTGGCTCATACCTCAGGTGCTTCTCGAGCGCCTCCTTCACAGTCGCCCGGTGACGGGCAGACAACCGGCGGAGGTCCTTGACCGCTTGCGGTGCCAAGATGATCTCCCACCGCATTCTGGCCACATTCTAGCCAGAGACTGGCCAGAACTCAAGAAGGGCTGGGCTCTACCTGCTGACTCGAGGCTCGGCCATGCCGAAGAGTCAGTCGGGCGAGCGGGGCGCGGTC
>CALZJC010000150.1 GCA_945787525.1 Thermoanaerobaculia bacterium
CCTCGGCGTCGCCGATCCTCGCCTGTTTGGCGCGCACCCGGCCGATGGCCACCGGCCCCACCGCCTCCAGATGGCTGGGGTTCGACACCAGGTGGATCTTCACCTCGCTGCCGTCGCGGGCGGCGAAGACGCCGGTTGCCCCCAGGTGGTACTTGACGTCGCCGGCGCCCATGATGCTGCGCGGGTCGACATCCTCGAAGCCGGCGAACAGCTCTTCCGGCTCGCGGCCGACCACGTGCGCCATGACGTTGAGCCGCCCGCGGTGGGCCATCGCCAGGACCGCCATCAGTGCGTTGCGCTTGCCGGCTTCGTGCAGCATCTCGGTCAATAGCGGGATGAGCGCCTCGATGCCCTCGATGGAGAACCGCTTGTTGCCGATGTAGCGACTCTGCAACAGCTGCTCGAAGGTCGCGGCGCGGATCAGCTGGTCGAGCACACTGTCGCGGTCGACCGGGCTCGGCTCGGCCTCCATGCGCTCGCCCAGCCAACACCGGCGCGCGGGGTCGGGGATGTGGCCCATCTCGATCGCCAGGGTGCCGCAGTACCAACGCCTTGCCCGGGCGGCGGCGGCCTCGTGCAGGGCGTCCAGCTCGGCATGGGGCCGGGGCTTCAAGCGCCCGAGCCAGTCGAGATCGGCCTGCAGGTAGCCCCAACGGCGGATCGTTGCGAGCGCATCGGCATCGGTCGGGGCTGAGCTGTGGCTCTCGGTCATCGGCTGAGGATAGCGTTTCCCGACCAGCCCGGGGCCTCCCGGGGTGAGGTCTATACTCGGTCGATTGCCCATGTCGAGCACGAGATGGACAGGCGCGGCAGATCTGGCGGGCCGCCTGCGCCCGGTCTGGTCCGGCGACCCGAGCCGCGCGCGGTGGCTCGTTACGGTGGCGGTGGCGCTCGGGCTCTGGCTGTTCGCCTTCCATGCCTTCTCCACGGCGCCGCTGCCCGACAGCGGCATCCTGACGTACCGCATCGACGCGAACGAGATCGTCGCCTATCCGCGGTCCGACGCGGCGATGGACTACCTCAACGGCATGGCGCTGCTGTCGGGCGATGGCTGGGTCAACTGGCGCGACACCAATCGTTGGTCGGTCTACCGGCCGGGCTGGGGCGCTTTTCTCGGTGCCCTCGCCTGGCTGACCGGTGGCGAGCCCGAGGCGATGCAGAGGATCCTGACGTTCTTGCTGGCCGGCACCGGGCCGGCCTTCATGCTGCTGATCCTCTACCTCTACCCGGGGCGCCGCGACCTGCTGCTGGCGGCCCTGGCGACGACCTTGTGGATTGCGCGGCCTTTCTTTGGCTGGTCGCTGCACAGGACGATGATGTCGGAGGGCCCGGCGATGCTGCTGTCGCTGCTGTTCTGCATGCTGGCGATCCGCTTCGGTCGCCGGCTCGGTGAGTGGAGCTGGCGCCAGGGTCTTCTGTTGGGCCTGGTCGCCGGCGCGTTGTCGCTGGTGCGAGAGCAGAGCCGGTTCGCGGTACTGGCGGTGGTCGTGCTTCTCGCGTTGGCGAGCGTCGGGAGCCTGCGCCGCCGGCTACCGTTCTTCGTCAGCCTGGCTTGCGGGGCGCTCATCCTGGTCGTCCCGCTCTATCTCAAGACCTCGATCCACCTGCGACTGCCGTACGCGGGCACCTCCTACACCGCGCTCTACAACACGCTCGAGTACACGCCGGTCGGGCGCCGGGTCGGCGGCACCGGATTTCCCGGCGGCGTCCCGCTATCGGAACGAGAGGCGACGAAGCTGTTGCAGCGGCGTGTTCGACAGGGCCTTCTGGCCGGTCTGGGCAGGTTCACGGAGATGTCGCGAGACGGTTTTCTGCACTTCAGCAGGACGATTCACGGGTCCGTGGGCACGCTCGCCGGGGTCCCGCTGCCGCCACCCAAGAAGCCGGCGCCAGTCGCCGGGAAGCTCCTGGTTCTCTATTCGCTCACCGCGCTCGGGCTCTTCCTTGCCTGGCGCCGGGTCGGCCCGGTAGCGCTGACGCCGCTGGTTTTCGCCGCCGGGTACATGCTGCCGGCGGTGCCGTTCTGGTTCTATAGCAACCGGCTCAGCGTGCCTGTCTCCTGGGTCGGGCTGGTGTATGTCGCCGGGGCGCTGCTTCTCTTCCAGCGCTCTCGCAACGATACCGACGGGTGGGAGCGCCCGGAGTCTCGGACGGGCGCGTCTCCGGAGGTGGTCTGGCCGGGTCGGCGGTTTTTCGCCCTCGTCGGGGCCTGGCTCATCCTGGCCACCGCGGTCCTGATGTGGATGGACCTCCGGCCGCTGGCCGAGGTGGACGTCGCAAGGCTGGTCGGCGACACCCGATCGCGACAGGTCCTGGCGCGTGCCGGGATCGCTGGCGGGCCGGAGTTGATCGAGGAGGCGGATCGACTGCTGAACCAGGACGGTGCGAGCGAGCGCCTGCTGGCCGGCGTCGCGGTCTTGCCGATGACCATCGATCCCGGCGACGCGCCGGTGCTGCAGCCGTTCAGCAAGGAGAAGCTGCCGGCCGGGGAGGAGAGCTATGGCCTGTTCTACCTGGTGTCGCCCTGGAAGCGTGGCGGCACTCTCCGTGTCTCGCGGGTGCGACTCGAAGGCGACGGGGCGGGCGGCATTCAGCCCGGAGACCAGGTGCTCGTCGTTCGGGCCGCGGATTCGGCGGAGACCGTCGGCAAGAACCGCGTCGTTCGGCTGCAGGCCGCCGCGGCCCTGCCGACCCGGTGGGCCGACTAGCCGGCTCGCGTCACCGACCCTCTCCCAGGGGGTAGGTAAGGCCCCGCCTGCCAGGTCTTGCATAGTCCCTGGCGGCCGGCCGACAATTGGGCCGGTTCACGCTCTACGATCCGGCCGCGGAGCGAGGTTGCCCGCGGCCGGTGTGAGAAACTGTTGCTCCGAGGAGGCGCGATGAAGCTGGAAACCAAGAACTCCGTTCGCACCGGCTGGACGACGCGGCTGACCCGCTGGAACCTGACCGCCTTGCTCCTGCTGGCGGCCAGCGGCCTGGTGGTCACCTTCGGTCCGTTCCACGCCGCGGTGGAGTGGACCGTGCTGCTGCACACCGTGCTGGGCGTCCTGACGCTGCTTCCGCTGATCTGGTACTCCATCGCCCACTGGCAGGACTACAAGACCTACAACCTGTCGGACGTCCTGCTGCTGGGCTACGTCTCGGCGGTGGCGCTGCTGCTCTGCCTGCTGTCGGGGGTGGTGGTCACCTGGCAGGGTCTCTTTGCTCTGAAGATGTCGCCTCTGTGGCGCAACATCCACCTCTATTCGACCTTCGTCACCCTGCTGACCGGGCTGCCGCACGGCATCCTGGTGTGGGTGCGGGTACGCAAGAAGGCGACAACGCCCGTCGCTCGCCCGGTGGTGCTGCATGGCCTCGGCTGGACGCTGGTGGCGGTGCTGGCGGTGGCGGGTCTGACCGCGCTCTATGGCGGCCAGAGCTATGTCAACGAGTTTCCGGCCGACTACAACTACAGCTACGGCGAGGACCGGCCGTTCGCCCCCAGCCTGGCGATGACCGAGTCCGGCGGCGCTTTCGACGCCGAGTCGCTGGCCGGCTCGATGACCTGCGGCACCGCCAACTGCCACAGTCAGATCCTCGACGAGTGGAAGCCCAGCGCCCACCGCTACTCGGCCATGGACCCGCTGTTCCAGAAGGTCCAGTCGGTGATGGCGGAGCAGAACGGGCCCGAGTCCACCCGCTACTGTGGTGGCTGCCACGACCCGATCTCGCTGTTCTCGGGCACCAAGAACCTGTTCGTCGAGGACCTGACCGGTCTGCACGGCTATCAGGAGGGCATCTCCTGCCTCTCCTGCCACGGTGTTCGCGAGACCGACCTGCAGGGCAACGCCAACTACGTCATGACCCAGCCGGCGACCTATCTCTGGCAGTGGCAGGAGTCGGGCCTCGGCAAGTTCGCCAGCGACTTCCTGATCCGCACCTATCCGGACAAGCACATGGAGTTGTCGAAGCGCATGTTCAAGGCGCCCGAGTACTGCGCCGCCTGCCACAAGCAGTTCATCGACGAAGAGGTCAATCGCGTCGGCTGGGTACAGCTGCAGAACCAGTACGACAACTGGAAGGCCAGCCACTGGTTTGTCGAGGGCGACCCGACCAAGACCGTCGAGTGCCGCGAGTGCCACATGCCGCTGGTCGCCTCCACCGACCCGGCGCGCGGTGACGCCACCGACTACAACCGTACCCCCGGTGACGGCATGCACCGCAGCCACCGTTTCATCGCCGCCAACTCCATGGTGCCGGCGATGCTCGAGCTGCCCGGTTACGAGGAGCACGTCCGGCTGACCGAGGAGTGGCTGCAGGGCAAGTTCGAGATCCCCGAGATTCAGGACAAGTGGCGTGACGGGCCGGTGGTGAAGCTGGCGCTGGAGGTCCCCGAGCGCGCGACGCCCGGCGAGGCGATGCCGATCAAGCTGGTGATGACCGCCAACAAGGTCGGCCACGACTTCCCGACCGGTCCGCTCGACATCATCCAGAGCTGGGTCGAGATGCACGTCACCGACGCGAGCGGCAACGAGGTGTTCTCTTCCGGAATCCGCGATGAGAAGAACTTCATCGAGCCCGGCAGCTTTCTGTTCAAGGCCGAACCGGTGGACCAGTACGGCAACCTGATCGACCGCCATAATCTTTGGGAGATGGTGGGCGTGCGTTACCGTCGGGCGCTGTTCCCCGGCTACTCGGACGCCGTCGAGTTCCTGGTGGACTGCCCGATGACCGCGGTCCTCGGCGAGCAGACCGATCTGGCGCGCACCGGCCGCGAGGTGCAGGAGTTCACGGTGCCGGCCGGGGCCGAGGCCACCAGCTACCGGGTGACGGCCAAGCTGATGTACCGCAAGGTGGATCAGTTCCTGATCAACTTCCTGCTCGGCGAAGACTCGGGCCTGACCGCCCCGGTGGTGGAGATGGCCAGTGTCGAGGCCGACATCCCGGTGGGCGCCGGCGGCGGCGTGGTAGTTGGGGGCGGCGGCTAGAGGCGGCGGGTCTCTCACCAACCCGGAAGTCCGAGGGGACTATCGCCACCTTTCAGGAACGGCGACAATAGGCTTCCACCGGGCGCCGCGCCGGCGGCGCACTAGATCATGGCCAAGAGCCCACATTGGGGTCGTCGCAAACGCCGTCTCCGGCGCATGGCGGCTCTGCTATCGACGATCGCGGTGGTTGCCGCGGTCGCCGGAGTGGTGGTCTACCGGGCGACCCGTCCCGAGGTCCGTCGCCCCGGCGAAAAGCTTCCCGAGATCACCGCCAAGCTGGCGCGCAACCTGCCGGCGGAGGCGCCGATGCCTCGCTTCACCGACGTCACCGCCGCTGCCGGGCTCGCCGGCTTCCGCTCCTTCGCCGGAGACCGCACCTCGCAGCTGCCCGAAGACATGGGGTCCGGACTCGCCTGGGGCGACTTCGACAACGATGGAGACGACGATCTCTTCCTGGTCTCGGCCGGCGGCGCCCTGGGCCTGCCGGAGACGGATCTCGCCCCTTCGCGGCTGTACGAGAACCTGGGTGACGGCACCTTCCGGCCGGTCGACGGGTTCCCCGACCTGCGTATTCGCGGCATGGGTGCGGCCTGGGGTGACTATGACGGCGACGGCTGGCTCGATCTTGCGGTCAGCGGCTACCGCGCGCTGCTGCTGTTCCGCAACCGCGAAGGGCGAATCGAGCCGGCGCCTGCCCTGCCGGCGCCGGAAGGGGGTTACTGGTCGGGAGTCTCCTGGGCCGATTTCGACGGCGACCGCGATCTCGACCTCTACGTCTGCGGCTACGTGCAGTACGTCGAGGACTCCGGCGGCGTGCGCCGGGCGACCGAGCAGTACGGCACGACGGTTCCCTACACGCTCAACCCGGCTTCCTTCGAGCCCGAGGTCAACCTGTTGTTCCGCAACGACGGTGGCGGGCGGTTCACCGAGGTCGCCTCTCTCTGGGGCGTCTCCAACCCCGAGGGTAGGAGCCTCGGCGCTCTCTGGCACGACTTCGACGCCGACGGCCGGCTCGATCTCTACGTCGCCAACGACATCTCCGACAACGCTCTCTTCATGAACCGCGGCGAGACCTTCGAGGAGGTCGGGCTGTCGGCCTGGGTGGCCGACTATCGTGGCGCCATGGGGCTGACCGCCGGCGACTGGAACCGCGACGGCGACGACGACCTGTTCATCACCCACTGGATCGCACAGGAGAACGCGCTCTACGACTCGCGGCTCGTCGACATGGCCGGGGCGTCCGCGGGCGACGGCACGCGCCCGGTGCAGCTCACCTTCACCGATCAGGCCTCGCCTCTGGGCCTCGGCCAGATCGCCATCCAGCGGGTCGGCTGGGGCACGGAGTTCGCCGACTTCGACGCCGACGGTTGGCTCGATCTGGTGGTCGCCAACGGCTCGACCCTGGAAGCGGCCGGCGAGCCGAAGCGGCTCAAGCCGCAGCCGATGATGCTCTTCTGGAACCAGCAGGGGCGGCACTTCCACGACCTGACGGCGCTCAACGAGGAGTTGGCCCGGCCCCGGGTCCACCGCGGGCTGGCGCTCTCGGACTACGACGGCGACGGCGACCCGGATCTGCTGGTCATGGTCCTCTATGAGGGCGTCAAGCTGTACCGCAACGATCTCGAGAGCGGCAACTGGCTGGGCATCAAGCTGCGCAGCCGGGGCACCGGCGCCGCGCCGGGGTTTGCCGAGGGCTCGTCGGTGGAGGTTCGGGCCGGCGATCAGCTGCTGCGGCGCTCGCTCACCCGCGCCTCCTACCTGTCGCAGAGCAGCCGGATCCTGCATTTCGGCCTCGGCGAGGCCGAACGCGCCGATTCGGTCGAGGTCCGCTGGCACGGTGGCGGTAGCCAGAGCTTTGGCCCGCTGGCCGGCGGCAACGTGTGGGAGCTGACCGAGGGCGAGGCCGAGGCCCGCCGGCTCGCCGGCGCCGCCGCGGTCGCCGGGCGCCCCATCGAAGGCGACCGCGAGCGCCTGGTCGCCTGCTGGGCCGCCCAGCGAGCCGCCATGGACGCCTTCAAGTACGACGCCGACTGCGAGCGGGCGATCCCGCTCTTCCGCCAGGCCCTGTCCCTCGACCCCACCCATGAGGACTCGCTCTACTACCTGGCCAACTGCCTCGCCGGCGTGGGCGACCCCGAGGCGGCCCTGGCCGAGCTCGCCACCATGCGCGCCCACAGCCCGATGAGCCACCGCGCCCACAAGCAGTGGGGAGTGCTGCGGGCGATTCACGCGTCGGAGGAGGAGGACCTGATCGCCGCCGAGGCCGCCCTCGAGCGCGCCCTCGAGATCAACCGCGAAGGCACCGGCAGCCTGCTGGTCCTCGGCGAAATCGCTCTGCTGCGCGGCAACCTCGAGAAGGCCGACGACCATCTGGCCCGGGCCACCTACACCAACCCCCGCGCGGTGGGCGGCTTCTTCCTGCGCGGCTATATGGCCTGGAAACGGGGCGATGAGGCGGCCGCCCGTGCGCTGCTGGAGCGCGCCCAAGCGGCGCGCGGCCCCGACTGGAAGCCGGAGGGCACCACCGCCGAGGGCGACGTCGTCGGCCGCCAGCATCGCGAGGAGACGCCGCTGTCGCGCTACTGGGAGAGCTGGGACGGCACCATCGCGCCGGGCTCCGCATTCGCCGGGCTCGAAGCACGGCTCTAGCAGAAGGTCGTGACAAACAGGGCGGAGTCTGCTAGACTCCATTTGATTCGGGCGGACCGCCGTTGGTCTGCTCACGCGGCTCGAAGGAAACTGAGAAGGGACCCGGAGCAGTTTGGGTCTCTTTTTTTGTGCCCGGAAAGCCGCAGCCGAGGCGGAAGACGACCCTGTCGACCTGCTGAGGCAAACCACCCTGCGGCTTCGGTCGCAACCAGCCGGGAGTCAGGACAGAGGTCCCGACCTCGGACAGTCAAGGAGTAGTAGATGAGCACCACAGGTACAGTGAAATGGTTCAACGACGCCAAGGGATTTGGCTTCATCACCCTCGAAGACGGTCAGAAGGACTGCTTCGTCCACCACAGCGCCATCCAGGGTGACGGCTTCAAGTCGCTCACCGAGGGCGAGCGCGTGCAGTTCGATCTCGTCCAGGGCCAGAAGGGCCCCGCGGCCGAGAACGTGGTCCGGCTCGGTTCCTAAACCACTCGAGCTTCAATAAAGCCCATCAGGGGCCACCCTTCGGGGTGGCCCCTTTTTTTGTCGGCGGTGCGTCTTCGCCGGGTGACGGCCGGAGCGCGCAGCCGGCACAGGACCTGGAGGTCGGCCTGTGGCGGCCCCGGGCGAATCGTATGGATCGGAGCGGCCGG
>CALZJC010000151.1 GCA_945787525.1 Thermoanaerobaculia bacterium
GCTGCTGCTGATCGCGGTCGGCTTCGGCATGATCCTGCTCGGCAAGCGCGAGAGGATACGTCAGTACGGCGCCGGACTCATGGGCCTCGGGCTGGTCTTCTTCGGCAGGGCGGTGATGGGCGACGCGATGGGGCCGCTGCGTAGTTACGAGCCGTTCCTCAATTGGATGACCCAGATTGCGTCTCCGGCCGTCGGCATCCTGGCCGGGGCGCTGTTCACTGCTCTGGTCCAATCGAGCTCGGCGACCACCGGCGTGGTGATCGTCATGGCGAGCCAGGGTTTCATCACCCTGCCGGCCGGCATCGCGCTGATCTTCGGCGCCAATGTCGGCACCTGCGTGACCGCGCTCCTGGCGTCCATCGGCAAACCACGCGAGGCGCTGCGCGCCGCCATGGTGCACGTGCTGTTCAACCTCGTCGGCGTGCTCATCTGGTTGCCGTTCATCGGCTACCTGGCCCAGGTCGTCGGCTCGATCTCGCCATCCGCGGCGGACCTGTCGGGCGCCGCCCGCCTGGCCGCCGACACGCCCCGCCAGATCGCCAACGCCCATACGATCTTCAATATCGCCAACACGGTTCTGCTACTGGGTCTGTCCACCCAGTTCGCCCGGCTGGTACAGAAGCTGGTGCCTGACCGTCCCATGGACGAGGAGCAGATGATCCGCGCCAGATACCTGGACTCCGAGCTCCTGAGCACGCCGGCGCTGGCGCTCGACCGAGTGCGCCTCGAGACCCTGCATCTTGGCGACCAGGTCGGCGAGATGATGCGCGCCATCCTGCCGGCGGTGCTCGCCGGCAGCAAGGAGTCGTTGCGAGCCGTGTCGCAGATGGACGACCAGGTCGACGCCCTGCATGGGCAGATCCTCACCTACCTCGGCAAGATCAGCCAGGGAACGCTCACCGAGGATCAGACCGAGGAGTTTCTCAAGCTGATGGAAGCGGTCAACGACCTCGAGAACATCGGCGACATCATCGAGACCAATCTGGTCGCCCTGGGCACCGAGCGGGTGGAGCACGAGTTCACCATCAGTGAGGCCACCAAGGGGGTGATCACCGGCTTCCACGCCACCGTCAGCAAGGCGGTGGAAGCGGCGGTGCAGGCGGTGACCCAGAAGAGCCCCGAAGCGGCACGCATCGTCGTCGAGATGAAGCAGGAGATAAACCGCCTGGCCGAATCGGCGGCCATGCACCAGGCGCGCCGCCTGGTGGCCGAGGAGCCCAACCGCTTGCCGGCCTACACGGTCGAGATGGATGTGCTGCAGAACCTGAAGCGCATCTACTACTTCGCCAAGCGCATGGCCCGAGCCGCGGTGCCGTCGGTCATGCTGCGCGAAGCGAGCTGAAGAAACCACCCGGGGAGGCGGGGCCGGCAGCGCCGGCCTTCTGCTAAGCTATTTGTTTGCACACCCTTACAGGGTTTGTGACCAAGCAGGCAGGGGGACAGATGGCAGAGCCGAAACCGACTCGGGACAAGGACGTGCCCGCCAAGCCAAGGCGTCATAGCCGCCCGGTGAACCTCGATCACCGGACCTACTACTTCAACCGGGAGTTGAGCTGGCTGCAGTTCAACGCCCGGGTGCTCGAGGAAGCGCTCGACCCCGGCGCGCCCCTGCTGGAGCGAGTCAAGTTCCTGTCCATCTTCTTCAGCAACCTCGACGAGTTCTTCATGATCCGGGTCTCCGGGCTGAGAAGGCAGCATGCCGGCGGCGCCCTGGTGGCGCCGCCTGACGGCATGTCGCCGGCCCAACAGCTGACCGCCATCCACGATCGCCTCGAGCCGCAGCTCGCCGACGCAGCGCGCTGCTGGGCCGAGGATCTGCACCCCCAGCTGACCGGGGCCGGCATCAACGTATTGCCCTACGAACAGTTGAAGGCCAAACAGCGCAAGCTGCTGCGCAAGATGTACAAGCGCGAGCTCTTCCCGGTGCTCACGCCGCTGGCTTCCGATCCCAGCCACCCGTTTCCGCATATCTCGAACCTCAGCGTCAACCTGGCGGTGATCATCAACGATCCGAAGCATGGCGAGCGCTTCGCCCGGGTCAAGGTGCCGCACATGTTCCCGCGGCTGATCCGGGTACCCAGCGAGGAGAAGGCCGACCCGCAGTCGCGCCTCGGCCTCGAGGACTCTCGCTACTCGAATTTCGTCTGGCTGGAAGAGGTGGTGGCCGCCAACCTGGACACTCTCTTCCCCGGTCTCGAAGTGGAGGCGGCCTACCCGTTCCGGGTCACCCGCGACGCGGATTTCGAGATCGAGGAGGACGAAGCTGCCGACCTGCTGGGCGCCATGGAGGAGGTCGTCGGCCAGCGCTTCTTCGGCTCCGCCGTGCGTCTCGAGGTCGACAGCGGCATGCCCCAGCGCTATCGCGAGATGCTGGTCGAGAACCTCGACCTGGCCCCCTATCAGGTCTACTCGGTCGGCGGGCCCATCGGGCAGTCCGACCTGATGGGCCTGATGTCCGTCGACCGGCCCGACCTCAAAGATGCGCCGTTCAAGCCGGTCCAGCCGCGCATCCTGGCCGGCGAAGAGAGCATCTTCTCGATCCTCAAGCGGCGCAACATCCTGCTCTACCATCCCTACGACAGCTTCGCGCCGGTGGTGGATTTCGTCCGCGAGGCGGCCCACGACCCGCACGTCCTGGCCATCAAGCAGACCCTGTACCGGGTCGGCCCCAACTCGCCGATCGTCGCTGCCCTGCAGGAGGCGCGGGAGAACGGCAAGCAGGTCTCGGTCCTGGTCGAGCTCAAGGCCCGCTTCGACGAGGAGAACAACATCGTCTGGGCGCGTGCCCTGGAGCGTGCCGGAGTGCACGTGGTCTACGGGCTGCTGGGCCTGAAGACCCACGCCAAGGTCTGCCTGGTCGTGCGCCGCGAGCCCGACGGGCTGATGCGCTATCTCCACCTCGGCACCGGCAACTACAACCCGGTGACCGCGCGCATCTACTCGGACATCGGCTATCTGACCGCCGACCCCGAGCTGGCCGCCGACGCCTCGCACCTGTTCAACGCGCTGACCGGCTACTCGGGCAAGAGCAGCTACGCCAGGCTGCTGGTAGCGCCCGGCGAGATGCGCCGAGAGATCCTGGCGCGGATCCAGCGCGAGGTCGCCAGACACCGGGAAAAGGGCGGCGGCCACATCGCCTTCAAGATGAACTCGCTGGTCGACAAGGCATGCATCAAAGCGCTCTATCAGGCGTCGATGGCCGGCGTCAGGGTGGATCTACAAGTACGAGGTATCTGCTGCCTGAAGCCCGGCGTCAAGCGAGTCAGCGAGAACATCACGGTGACATCGGTCGTCGGCCGTTTCCTCGAGCACACCCGGATCTACTACTTTCGCAACGGCGGCGACGAGGAGATCTACCTCGGCAGCGCCGACCTGATGCCGCGCAATCTGGACGGCCGGGTCGAAACGCTGTTCCCGATCACCGACGAGGCGATCCGCGCCGCGGTTCGGGACGACGTTCTTCTTCGCCACCTCAACGACAACCGCCAGTCGCGCAAGCTGTTGCCGAGCGGCGAATACGAACGGCTCGCGGTGGCCTCGGGCCAGCAGCCTCTGGATTCACAGGCGGAGCTACTCGCCGAGCCGGGCTCGTGGCACTTCGACGAATAGGGTCGTTCGACGGATAGGTTTTCGTCGGCGGGGCGACAGCGATGAAGGCGGCGCTGATCGGCGACGTGCACGCCAATCTGCCGGCTCTCGAGGCGGTGCTCGACCACGCCCGGACACAGGGCGCCGAGGCGGTCTGGAACATCGGCGACTGGGTGGGCTACGGCGCCTTCCCGGAGGAGGTGGTCCGCCGCCTGCGCCGCGAGGCCACGGCCAGCATCGTCGGCAACTACGACCGCAAGGTCCTGGAGTTCCCCGAGCGCGCCGAGCAGTGGCAGCGGACGAAGCGGCCCGAGAAATACGTCGCGTTTCGCTGGGCCTACGAGAACCTCTCGCCGGACAGCCGTGACTACCTTGGCTCCCTGCCCCACGAGCAGCGGCTCGAGGTCGCCGGCCACGACATCCTGCTGGTGCACGGCAGCCCGGCGGCGATCGACGAGAGTCTGTACCGGGACACCAACGAGGCGCGATTGCGCGAGCTGGCGGCGCTGGCGCGGGCGGATATCGTGGTCCTGGGGCACACGCATCAGCCGTTCGTCCGCCGGGTGAGCGGCTGCCGTTTCATCAACACCGGCAGCGTCGGGCGCCAGGACGATGGGGATCCGCGCGCCTCCTATGCACTGCTGGAGCTACGGCCCGACGCCGTCGACGCGCGCCACTTCCGGGTCGACTACGACGTCGAGCGCGCGGTCGCCGCGGTGCGCCGGCACGAGCTGCCCGATGCCTTCGCCGAGATGCTGCGGCGAGGCAGAAAACTGACCTGGGTGCTCAAGCGGCGCCAGGCGGGTTAGCCAAGTCCGGCTACTTCTTGCCCTTCTTGCCGGCGCCCTTCTTCGACTTGCCCTTGGCGGACGGCTCTTCTTTGTCTCGGGTCGCAGGCCCGAGACCGGCGGCCAACGCCTCGATCAGGGTCTCCTGGGTCTTGATCCTCGCCCACAGCTTGTCGTTGCCCTCGACGACGGTCCAGGGCGCCGTCAGGGTCGAGGTCTTGAGCAGCATGTCACCCACCGCCTCCTCGTAGGCGCCCCACTTCTCGCGGTTGCGCCAATCCTCGTCGGTAAGCTTCCACCTCTTGTGGGGCGTCACCTTGCGGGCCTCGAAGCGGCGCAACTGCTCGTCCTCGCTGATGTGGAACCAGAGCTTGACCAGGATCATGCCGTGGTCGGTCAGCTGGCGCTCGAACTCGTTGATCTCGCGGAAGGCGCGTTTCCACTCCGCCTCGGTGGCGAAGCCCTCGACCCGCTCGACCATCACCCGGCCGTACCAGGAGCGGTCGAAGATCAGGATCTGCTTGTCATCCGGAGCCTTGAGACGGCGCCAGAAGCGCCACAGGTAGTGATGCGTCTTGTCTTCGCCGTCGGGCGCGGCGATGGCGAACACCTGGTAGCCGCGCGGATCGATCTTCTCGGTCACCCGGCGGATGGCGCCACCCTTGCCGCCGGCGTCCCAGCCTTCGGACACCACCACCAGCGAGCGCTTCTGCTGATAGAGCTCGAATGCCAGCTGGCGCATCCGCAGCTGGCATTCGAGCAGCCGCTCCTTGTACTCCGCGCGCTCCAGCTTGAGGGTGAGATCGACTGTGTCCAGCATCGCTCAGTCGTCTCCTTCGTCGATACCGTTCTCGTCGATGAGGGCGTCCGGGAAGTCGTCCTCCGGCACCGCGCAACCGTGTCTGGCGAGCCCTTCCTCCATGCGGCGAATCAGGGTGTCGAACACCTTGACCCGGACCCAGCGGCGATCGGCCGCCTCGACCAGGGTCCACGGTCCCCATTCGCTCTCGGTCCGCTCGAGCATCTCTTCGGTGGCGACCAGATACTCGTCGTACTTCTTGTGGTGCTCCCAATCCTCGGGGTCCACCTGCCAGCTGGTCGTGGAGTCGCTCTCGAGGCTTTCGAAGCGCTCCTTCTGCTGCTCTTTCGAGATGTGCAGAAAGAACTTGACGACCAGGTAGCGATCGTCCGCCAGAGCTCGCTCGAAGGAGACGATGTCGTTGTAGGCCTCGCGTCGCTCACGCTTACTGATCAGCCCTTCGACTCGCTCCACCAGCACCCGGCCGTACCAGCTGCGGTCGAAAATGGCCATCTCGCCCCAGTTGGGCACGTTGACCCAGAAGCGCCACATCCAGGGCAGATGCAGCTCGAAGGTGCGTGGCTCACGGATGGCATAGAGCGAAAAGCCGCGCGGCTCGAGGCGCTGGGTCAGCTTGCTGATCGCCGTGCCCTTGCCGGCCGCGTCCCAGCCCTCGAAAACGACGACGGTCGCCACCTTACCCTCCCAGCAGGCACGCTGCAGACGGTGCAGACGGTGCTGCATGCGCCGCAGCTGCTGTTTGTAACGAGCCTTCGAGAGGCTCTTCGACAGGTCGAGGGCTTCGAGCATTCCGGTGGCCTGATACCGCTACTTCTTCTTGCCCTTCTTCTTGCCCTTCTTCTTGCCCTTCTTCTTGCCCTTCTTCTTCTTGCCCTTCTTCTTGCCCTTCTTCTTCTTGCCCTTGTCGGCATCCTTCGCAGGCGCGGCCGGTTTCGCCGTGGCCGGCTTCTTCGCCACCCGCGCCGCCGGCTTGGACAGGGCCTGGGCGGCCTTCTTCACCGCCGCCGCCTTGGCGGGGCCGAAGCCGCGCACTGCCGCGATGGCCGCGACCGGCGCCTTGGCCAGGCTCGCGACGCCGCGAATCCCGGCCTTCTTGAGGGCCTCGGCCGTGGCCGGTCCAAGCCCCGAAACGTCAGTCAGTGTAGGTTTCGCCATGTTCCCTCCCTGATTTTATGTGGCCGAGAGTGTATACCAGGGCTCGGCGACTTCGCCGCCGCCGCGCCGCACTCCCGCCGCCACGTTTGAGTTCGATCTAGCCGTAGCGACCTTCGATGTAGTCCGCCGTCTCTTTGTGCTTGGGGGTGACGAACATCTCTGCGGTCGGCGTGTGCTCGATGACCTTGCCGAGCAGCATGAAGATGCACTCTTCGCTGGCCCGCCGGGCCTGGGCCATGTTGTGGGTGACGATCAGGATCGTGTAGTCGCCGCGCAGCTCCCAGATCAGCTCCTCCACCGCCTCGGTCGCCTTGGGGTCGAGGGCCGAGCACGGTTCGTCCATCAGCAGCACCGCCGGCTTGACCGGCAGCAGCCGGGCGATGCAGAGCTTCTGCTGCTCTTCCAGCGAGAGCCCCGTGGCCTGGCGGTCGAGCCGGTCCTTGACCGTGTCCCACAGCAGGACCTGACGCAGCGCCGACTCGACGATCTCGTCCTGCTCGCTCTGGGGAATCTTCTTGCGGCCGGAGTGCAGCTTGTAGCCGAAGATGACGTTGTCGCGGATCGACAGCGGCAGCGGATTGGGCCGCTGGAAGACCATGCCGATGCGCTTGCGCACCTGCACCAGCTCGACGCCCTCGGCGTAGATGTCGAAGCCCATAACCTCGATCGAGCCCTCCGTGCGCACGTAGCCCAGGCGTTCGTTGATCCGGTTGACGCTGCGCAGGAAGGTGCTCTTGCCGCAACCCGACGGGCCGATCATCGAGGTGATCATGCCCTGCTTGATCTGCAGGTCAATGTCGAACATCGCCTGGAAGGTGCCGTACCAGAGACTCAGGCCGCGGGTCTCGATGGCGTTGGCAGCGACCGTCTCGAGATTCCCGTTAGCCAAAGCGACCCTCCACATAGTCTCGTGTGCGCTGATCGACGACCTCGCCGGTGAACATGCTCTCGGTGTCGGCGATCTCGACACATTCGCCGGTGAGGAAGAAAGCGGTTCGGTCGGCCAGCCGCCGAGCCTGTTGCACCAGGTTGGTCACCAGGATGATGGTGATCTCCTGGCGCAGCTCCTTGAGCACATCCTCGATGCGCATCGTGGTCACCGGATCGACGGCGATGGAGAACTCGTCGAGCAGCAGCAGCTCGGGCTCCTGGGAGAGCGCCCGGGCGATGGTCAGACGCTGCTGCTGGCCGCCGGAGAGCAGGCTGCCCAGCGAATCGAGCCGGTCCTTGACCTCGTCCCACAGCGCCGCCCGGGTCAGGCAGCGCTCGACGATGATGTCGAGATCGGCCTTCTTGCGGGTGCCGCTCAGGCGCGGCGCCAGGGCCACGTTGTTGTAGATGCTCAACGGCAGCCCCACTGGCAGCGGAAAGACGACGCCGATCTTGCTGCGCAACGCGTAGACGTTGCGCCAGCGGCTGACGTCCCGACCCATGAAACCGATAGTGCCGTCCACCTCCATGCCGGGGGTGAACATGTCCATCCGATTGAGCGCCCGCAGGAAGGAGGTCTTGCCGCTGCCCGCCGGGCCGATGATGCCGAAGATCTCGTTCTCGCGGACGTCCAGGTTGACGCCCGCCAGGGCGGGCTTGCCGCCGTAGCGGATCGTCAGGTCCCGGACTTCGAGCTTGGCCTGCGTCGCCGCCTCGGTCGCCGTTGCGTTCGCCGCTTCGGTCGCTACCACTTCTTCTTTCCCCTCAGGTACATGCGGAAGGCGATGGAGATGGCGTTCATCACCAGCACCATCGAGATCAGCACCAGCGCCACGCCGAACGGCAGGGCCTCGGGAACATCCGGCACCTGGGTCGCGATGACGAACAGGTGCAGCGACATGGCCATCGTCTGATCGAACACGCTCTGCGGCAGGAACGGCAGGAAGAAGGCGGCGCCGGTGAACATGAT
>CALZJC010000152.1 GCA_945787525.1 Thermoanaerobaculia bacterium
ACCTGCTCGACAGCGACTTCTCGGTCTGGAACCTGGCCGGCGGCCTGCTACAGCCGATCTTCCAGGGTGGCCGGCTGCGCGCCGGCGTCGAGCTGGGAAAGGCGCGCTACCGCGAAGCCTCGCACCTGTACGCGCAGAGCCTGCTGCGCGCCTTCTCCGAGGTCGAGACCGCGCTGACCGCGGAGCGCCTGCTGCGCCAGCAGACAACCGCCCTAGGCACCGCCGCCAGCGAGGCGGGCGCCGCCGAGCGGCTCGCCCAGGACCGCTACGGCCGCGGCGTCGGCGACTACCTGGCCGTGCTCGCCGCCCAGGTCCAGGCTCTCGACTCCTCGAGCCTTCTGCTCTCCGCCAGCCGCGCCCTGCTCGACACCCGGGTCGATCTGCACCTGGCGTTGGGTGGCGGTTTCGAACTCCCTGCCCCCACCGGTTCCCCTGACCTCCACAACGATACCGAGCCCATGCCATGAAGAGACGAGCCAAACTGCTGTTGCCCATCCTGATCCTGGCGGCCGGCGTCGCCGTTGCCGCCGCCATCATCAAGGCCAGACCCGAGGTCGAGCGTCAGCCGGCCACGGCCCCCGCGCCACTGGTGCGCGTCGTCGAGGTGCGCCTCGGCGAGCTGCCTCTCAACGTCTACGCCCAGGGAACCGTTGAGCCGCGCAACGAGGCGACGCTGGTGGCCCAGGTCGGCGGCCGGATCGAGCGCGTGGCGCGGCAGTTCGCCGAGGGCGCCTTCTTCCGCCGCGACCAGACCCTGCTGTGGATCGAGGACGCCGACTACCGCCTGGCGGTGGCCCAGGCCGAGGCCGCCGTAGCTCAGGCCCGGGTCGGCCTCGAGCGCGAACAGGCGGAGGCCGAGCTGGCCCGGCGCGAGTGGGCTGAGCTGGGCGAAGGCGAAGCCAGCCCGCTGACCCGGCGCGAACCGCAGCTGGCCCAGGCGCGGGCCTCGCTGGCGGCCGCCGAGGCGGCCCTAGAGCAGGCGCGGCTCAACCTGGCACGCACCCGGATCGCGGCCCCCTACGACGGACGCCTGCGCGGCAAACTCGCCGACGTCGGCCAGTTCGTCGGCCCCGGCACACCGCTGGCCACCGTCTATTCGACCGACGCGGCCGAGATCCGCTTGCCGGTGTCGCGCGAAGAGCTCGCCTTCCTCGATCTGGACCTGGGTCGCGGCGATTTCGGCGATCAGGGACCCGCAGTGCGATTGAGCGGCCAGGCCGGCGCTGGAACGCAGAGCTGGGCGGGTCGCGTGGTCCGCGCCGATGGCGGCTTCGACCCGCGCACCCGCATGCTGGGGTTGTATGTCGAGGTGGCCGATCCGTTTGGCCGGCGAACTGCCGGCCACGAGGTGCTGCCGATGGGTCTCTTCGTCGAGGCGGAGATCGAAGGCCGCGCCGTCGCGGATGTGGCGCTGCTGCCGCGCGCCGCGCTGCGCGCTGGCGACCGCGTTCTGGTGGCAACCGAGAACCGTCTGCTCTACCGCCCGGTGCAGGTGGTGCGCACCCTGAGCGACGAGGTGGTCGTCGGTAGCGGCCTGCAGGCCGGGGATCTGGTCTGTGTCTCGAACCTCGAGACGGTGGTCGACGGCATGCGCGTCCGGACCGTGCGAGACGACGCACCGCTCGAGACCGAGAAGCAGCGCGAGGAACGGCTGTGAAGGCCATCATCCGCTGGTTCGCCGAGAACGGCGTCGCCGCCAACCTGGTGATGATCGTGATCATCGCCGGCGGCCTGGTGAGCGTGTTCACCATCAAGCAGGAGGTCTTCCCGGAGTTCTCGGCCGACATCGTCACCATCACGGTGCCCTACCCGGGCGCCGCCCCCGAGGAGGTCGAGGAGGGCGTCGTGGTCCGGATCGAAGAGGCGATCCAGGACCTCGAAGGCATCGAAGAGATTCGCTCCACCGCCGGCGAGAACGTCGGCTCCGTGCTGGTCGAGGCGATGCAGGGCGCCGATGTCCAGAAGCTGCTCAACGACGTCAAGTCGCGGGTCGACGCCATCGACACCTTCCCCGACGAGGCCGAGAAGCCGATCGTCGAAGAAGCGGTCATCCGCCGCCAGGTGCTGGAGGTGGCGATCTCCGGCGAGGCCGACGAGCGCTCGCTCAAGCGGCTTGGCGAGCGCCTGCGCGACGATCTCACCGCCCTGCCCGGAATCACCCAGGTGGAGCTGCGCGTGACGCGACCGTACGAGATCTCCATCGAGGTCTCGGAGATCGACCTGCGCCGCTACGGCCTGAGCTTCGGCCAGGTGGCCGAAGCGGTGCGGCGCGCCTCGCTGGATCTTCCCGGTGGCAGGATCAGCACTTCGGCCAGCGAGATCCTGCTGCGCACCGAAGGGCAGGCCTACACCGGCCGCGAGTTCGAGAGATTGCCGTTGATCACTCTGGCCGATGGCACGCGCATCGCGGTGGGCGATGTCGCGCGCGTCGTCGACGGCTTCGCCGACACCGATCAGTGGGCGCGCTTCGCTGGCCGGCCCGCCGCCCTGGTGAAAGTCGTCCGGGTCGGCGAGCTGAGCGCTCTCGAGCTGGCGGCCACCGTCGAGGCCTATCTCGATGAGGCGCGGCCCCGGATGCCGGACTCTGCTGGCCAAGAACGGGCGCGCCGGCTTTGTCCTGGTCGTCCTGGTGCTGGCGCTCTTTCTCAAGCTGCGTCTCGCCGGATGGGTCTCGCTGGGCATCCCGATCTCCTTCCTCGGCGCTCTGGCGCTGATGCCGACGATGGGGGTGTCGATCAACCTGATCTCGCTGTTCGCGTTCATCCTGGTCCTCGGCATCGTCGTCGACGACGCCATCATCGTCGGCGAGAACGTCTACACGCGCTTCCAGAGGGGAGAGCAGGGTCTGCAGGCCGCGGTGAGGGGCACCTTCGAGGTGCACAAGCCGGTGATCTTCGCCGTCACCACCTCGATCGCCGCATTCGCGCCGTTGCTGGTGGTGCCGGGAACCATCGGCAAGATCATGCGGGTGGTGCCGCTGATCGTCATCGCCACCCTGGTCTTCTCGCTGATCGAGTCGCTGCTCATCCTGCCCAACCACCTCTCGCACCTGCGCCCGGAGCGCCACCGGCGCGGCTCCGGACCGATCGGCCGCGGCTGGCAGAGGTTCCAGGATCGCATCGGCAGCGGGCTCGCCTGGCTGATCCGCCGCTCCTACCAGCCGACCCTCGAGCGCGCTCTCGAGTGGCGCTATCTCACCGTGGCCACGATGCTGGCGCTTCTGCTGGTCACCTTCGGCGTCTTCGCAGGCGGCTGGATACGGTTCAACTTCATGCCGCATATCGAGGCCGACAACACGGCGGCGTTCCTGACCATGCCGCAGGGCACCCCGGCCGAGGTCACCGCCGAGATGGTGCAACGGATCGAGGAGGCGGCGCTGGAGCTCGGCCGCGAGCTCGAAGAGGAGGTGGGCGGCGCCCCGATCCGTCACGTCCTGACCTCGATCGGCGATCAGCCGTTCCGCGGCTCGCAGGGGCCGGCCGCCCTGAACGTCGGCGCCGACAACTCCGCCTCGCACCTCGGTGAGGTCAACCTGGAGCTGTCGCCGGCCGAGGGGCGCGACATCACCAGTTTCGATATCGCCCGCCGCTGGCGCGAGCGGGTGGGCGCCATCCCGGACGCGGTCGAGCTGACCTACGCCTCGTCGCTGTTCACCTCGGGCGAGGCGATCAACGTCGAGCTGTCGGGGCCGGATGTCGAAGATCTGCGGCAGGCCGCGTTGCGACTCAAGGAGGAGCTGCGCTCCTATCCGGGCACCCAGGACATCACCGACACCTTCCGCGCCGGCAAGCTCGAGCTGGAGCTGGCGATCACGCCCGAGGCCGAGGCCGCCGGGCTCTCCCAGGCGGACCTGGCGCGGCAGGTACGGCAGGCGTTCTATGGCGAGGAGGCGCAGCGCATCCAGCGCGGCCGCGACGACGTGAAGGTCATGGTGCGGCTGCCCGAGGCGCGGCGCGCCAGCCTCGGCGGATTGGAGGAGCTGCGCATCCGCGCCCCGGACGGCACCCAGGTGCCGTTCGCCACCGCCGCCCGGGTCCACATGGCCCGTGGCCCCTCGGCGATCAAGCGCACCGACCGGCGACGGGTGGTCAACGTCACCGCCGACGTGGACGTCACCGAGGGCAACGCCAACGAGGTGATCGCCGACCTCGAGTCGAACGTGCTGCCGGCGCTGCTGGCCGACTATCCGGCGGTGCGCTACAGCCTGGCCGGCGAGCAGGAGGAGCAGCGCGAGACCCTCACCGGTCTGCTGCGCGGCTTCCTGTTCGCCCTGCTGGTGATCTACGGCCTGCTGGCGATCCCCTTCCGCTCCTACTTCCAGCCGCTGATCGTCATGAGCGCCATCCCGTTCGGCCTGATCGGCGCCATCTGGGGGCACGTGGCCATGGGCCTCGACCTGGCGATTCTCTCCTTCTTCGGCATCGTCGCGCTGACCGGCGTGGTGGTCAACGACAGCCTGGTGCTGGTGGATTTCATCAACCGCGCCTACCGCGATGAGGGGCTGCCGCTGGCCAAGGCAATCCGCGTCGCCGGCGGCTCGCGCTTCCGGCCGATCCTGCTCACCTCGCTGACCACCTTCGCCGGGCTGACGCCGCTGCTGCTGGAGAAGAGCATGCAGGCCCAGTTCCTCATCCCGATGGCCGTGTCGCTGGCCTTCGGGGTGCTGTTCGGCACCTTCATCATCCTGCTGCTGGTGCCCTGTCTGTACGCCATCCAGGAGGACATCAAGTCCGCGTTCAGGCGGCTGATCGGCAAGCGCGAGAAGCTGGAGCCGCAGCCTGCAGGCGCCGAAGGCTCGTAGGCGTTCGGGCCGCGCCTGAGCCCGAGGCCAGCGGCGTCTTCGTTCGCTTTCAGTCGATCGGCGTTTGAGGCCTGGCGGCCCACACCCGCGTATGGCCGTCTGGGGTCGAGGCCGCGAGATGGGCGCCGTCAGGGCTGAAGGCTATGGCCATCGGGCCGGGCCTCGCTGTGCCGAACAGGCCACGAGTCAGGAAGGGGTCCGACCTGCCACCGGCCTGCCGAACCGAGTCGCCATGCAGACGCAGCACGACCTCCCAGGACGCCGTGTCCCAGATGAGCACCACACCGCCACGCGAGGCCGAGGCCAGACGAGCTCCGTCGGGGCTGAAGGCCACCGAGTCGACCGACTCCTCGTGCCCCTTTCGGCTGACCCAGCGCGGCGGATCAGGTTCCCACCTCGACACATCGCCGTTACGGCTGCCGACCGCCAGCCAGGTCCCCTCCGGGTCGAAGGCGACTGCCGTCGCTACGGACGGAAGGTAACGACGCGACAGCAGGGCGCCGCTCTCGGCGTCCCAGAGGCTGATCTTGCGACCCGCGCCCACGATGCGGTCTCCGGCTGGGCTCCAGGCGACGTGGGGCGCCGCGTTCGCCCGATCGGTGTCGCCGATGCCAAGCAGCTCCTCGCCGGTGCGAACATCCAGGATGCTCGTCCTGAATGTCAGCTGGTCGGTTCCGCTCTCCTCCGACCCGGAAGCGGCCTGTTCTATCTCGAGGCCGCTGACGAGCAGCCTGCCCCCATCGCCGCTGAACCTCGGCGAGGTGAAGTAACCGCCTGCTCCACCCCACCGCCGCAACACCTCGCCAGATTCCACGTCCAGCAGCCATAGCCGGGCCGCTTCCTTGTCCATCACACCCGTGCCCTCGTGTGCCGCAACCGCCGCATATCTTCCATCGCCGGAGACAGCGACCTCGTGAGCCTCCGCTGTCTTCGTTCGGCCATCGGGTGATAGATCGATGGCTCGGACGACTTCATCGGAGTGAGCCCGCCTGAGATACAGGCGGCCCCTCTGGGGACTCACTCTCAGCGCGTTCCGCGGCGCGACTGCCATCGGACCCGAGTCGAAAACCGCGAGGCTGAGGCCGTCAGAGATCCGCCCGACGTCAGCCACGGGCGCCCAGGAGGAGTTCCACTCCTTGATCTTCCTGGAATCGGACCCCGACAGCAGCTTCCCCTCGGGCGTGAACACGAGGCCCGTCACGGCGCCTTCGTGGCCGGCCAGAGTCCCCAGCTGCCTTCCGCTTTCGGAATGCCAGAGCTTGATAATGCCGTCGTCGCTCCCGGACGCAATGCGCTCGGAGCGAACATCAAACGCGATCGCAGTGACCGCACTCGCGTGACCCGGGAGGCTCCGAGCCTCCTTCGGCTCCGCCAACTCCGCGTAGCCCACCGAGCCGTCCACCGCCCCCCAGGCCAGCCACCGGTCATCGGGTGACGCGGTGACCGCCGTCACTCCGCCCGAGCCCTTGAAGAGGGCCGTCGCTCTGCCCGTAGAGATCTCCCACACACGGACCGTCCGATCCCAAGAAGCCGAAGCCAGACGGCGGTCGTGGTCGAAGAAGACGGCATCGCTGATGCCGTCGCTATGGCCTGCAAAGGAGCGCACGAGCTTCGTGCCATCGAGCTCCCACAGGTAGATCACGGGTTCCCAGGACCATGCTGCCAACCGAGTTCCGTCCTGGCCAAACACCGCCGAGATCAGTTCAGGGGCTCGCCCAAGAGTGGCTACGCGGTGCCCCGATTCCAACACCCAGAATCCAGCCGCTGAGCGGCCTACATGGAAGTCGTTCCCAGATCTCGCTTCGGGAAACGAACGGGTACCGGCGTCCGGAACCTGCAGGACAGCCACTAGATCGCCTGTTTCGACCTCGCGGACTCGCAAGAGATCTCGATGCTCTCCTACGGCCCTCAAGTACTCAGCGACCTGCCGCGACCCATCGAAACGGACCCGCGGCCACCCCCCACGCAGCGAATACGATGCTGCCCTAGAGCCATCCGTACTGATCGCGACTATCGTGCTCCAGGCTGTTTGCGTTCCGAGCCTACCCAGGAGACGGTTTAGACCAAGTTTCGCCAACAGTTCTTCCCATGTCGGCCTCTGCCGCACCAACAGCGTCGCCTGGCGGTTGGACTTCAGCCGATCGCCAATCTTGTAGGTCTTCAAGCTCGAGTCCGCAGCCAGCGATAGATGGTGCCACTCCCAGCCTCTCAGGCCGGGCACACATTGTGCGAGCTGCCGCTGTGCCTCGCCGACCGCGCCAGTCCGGAGGCTGATCTGAGCAGCCGAGAGGAGAGCCTGGTAGGCGCTCTTCTCGGCTCGTTTGCTCTCCCCATCTGCTCTGACACGCTGGTCGTCGGCGGCTTTTCTCGCCTCATTGGTCCGCAGGTAGAGCACCAAGGTACTGGCCAAGGCTAAGGCGATCAGGGCCAGGAAGGCCGCGGCAGCCGTAACCGGTCCTCGGTGGCGAGTGATGAACTTCCTGGCCCGATAGGCCGCACCCGGCGGGCCTGCGATGACCGGCTCCTTGGCCAGGTGCCGCCCGACATCGGCGGCCAGCTCTGTCGCCGACTGGTATCGGCGTACGCGGTCCTTCTCGAGAGCTTTCATAGTGATCCAATCCAGATCCCCTCGCAGCCGCCTCGCCAGGGCCTCGGCCGCGGTATGCCGCCGATTCGCCACCTCTTCCGCGTTCGCTCCCGCGCCGCTGACGCGGGTACTCGGCTTCTCCGGCTCTTCCTCCCGGATGATTCGCTGGATCTCCGCGTATCCCGCTCTTCGGAGTCTCTCCCGCTCAAACGGGAGCGCGCCTGTTAACAGCTCGTACAGCAGCACCCCCAACGAATAGATGTCTGTGGTTATGTCCACGTCCAATCTCGACATCTCCGCCTGCTCCGGACTCATGTACTCCGGCGTACCCACCATCCGCCCCTGCTGCGTGAACAGCGTCTGCTCGGTCAGCCGCTGATGAGTCGCCTTGGCGACACCGAAATCGATGACCTTGGGCCGCGGCTCACCATCCGCCACGACAACGAGCACATTGGAGGGCTTGATGTCCCGGTGGATGATCCCCTTCTGATGAGCATGGTGGACTGCCCGGCAGACCGCAGCAAACAACTCGAGTCGCTGGCCAAAGCCGAGCCGGTGCCTGTCGCAGAAGTCGGTGATGGGAATCCCCGGCACGTGCTCCATCACGAAATAGGGCGCACCGCGCTCGGTTGTGCCAGCGTCGAGAACACCGGCAATCCCGGGGTGGTTCATCATCGCCAAGGCCTGACGCTCCGACTCGAACCGGGCGATCACCTCGTCGGAGTCCATCCCCAGCCTGATGATCTTCAGGGCGACCCGTCGCTGGATGGGCTCTTGCTGCTCGGCTAGATACACCACTCCCATGCCGCCCTCGCCCAGCTTCTCGAGCAGCCTGTAAGGGCCTATCCGATCGGGAATCCGAGATTCAGACTCAGGGATCGCCAGAGTCGACGCCTCGCCTGCAGCAATGTCCGAATCCTCCAATCCCAACTCCATCAAACAACGGGGACACAGATTGCCTTCTGCCAGTATCTCGGCGCCGCAGCTTGGGCAGAGCGAACCCTCAGTCACTTCACATGTCTCCCTCATATGGGACTAGAGGATTCCGGCTTTGGAAGTTACCGGTCTCAGGAGAATGCCTAACCAGCCAAAACTCCCAGGAGGTGCCGCAGCTCGCCATCGATGTCTTCCGGTCGCGCGACTGTTTCCGCGATCTCCGCCCGGAGCAGGCGCCCGAAGCGGCGACGCAGGCGGTGGACTGCCGTCTTCACCGCCCCTTCACTCATCCCCAACTCAGCAGCGACGGCCTTATAGGGCGTCTTCACGTCCCCGCCGACCAGGTATGGCTGAAAACGCTCAAACTGCCGCTCACCACCTGCCTCCGCAGCCTCACATCGGAGCTTCTCGAGGGAACGCCCCAGCACCGTCAGGGCCCACCGCCGCTCGAAGGCCTTCTCAGGCGTGAACATCTCCACCGCATGCTCTCGGCCTCGGCTCTCGGCAGCTTCTGTGTCCAGCGGGATCTTCTGAATACCGCCACCGCGCTTCAATGCCTGCTCCTTGTCCCACTCGTTGGCAAGGAAGTGCTTGACCGAGGCCAGGAGGAACGACCTCAGCCTGCCTTTCGAGGGATGAACGTCCTCTAGGTAGCCCTTCTCGAGGAGGAGCGCGAAATAGCCCTGGGTAAGGTCCTCGGCCTCCTCGACACCGTGACTGCGCCTCCTGATGTAGCCATAAAGGGGCTCCCAATAGACTTCGCAGAGGCTGGTCAACGCCTTGCGCACCTCAGCGGTGGAGCCCTCCTGTACGGCCATGACGACGCTCCACCGGGTCGTCTCGAATCTTCTGCTCACCGCGGAACCCCACCGAGCCTAGCGCGGTCGGCCGCCCGGCGGCTGGATTCAGCCCTCCCGGCCTCCCGCCGCAGGCTGGCCGCCCGATTCGCCCTCACCGGCCGATTCGACTGCCGAGTCGATCTTCTGCATCTCGGAATCCCCCGGCCGCGGGCTGCGGCCATCCCAACAGGGCTCGCCTTGCGCCACGCCGGCGGCCTCCACCTCTTCGTTCAGCAGCGTGAAGGTCAGGCCGAACCTCTCCCGCAGATAGGCGCGGCCCAGGTAGAAGCCGGGGCGGATCATGCGGATCTCGTCGCGCACCCGCAGCTTGTCGCGGCCGGCGAGGTAGTCGACCTCGGGGATGTAACCCGGCAGCTGGTCGGTGTCGGCGTAGTCGATGATCACCGAATCGCGCCGCGGGTCCAGCAGGCTGTCGCCGCAGTAGAGCGCGGCGGGAAACAGCAGCGCCACCTCGCGGCCGGCGATCTGCTCCTTGATCATCGCTCCATCGGGAACGTCGAACAGCCGCCGGATGACATCTTCGTGATCGATCTGATTCCGCAGCAGCTTCTCGTCGTTGTAGAAGACCTTGCCCTTCCAGAGCGCTTCGCCGAGGAAGTCGAGCTTGGCCAGCTTGACGTCGACCACGCCTTCGGCGATCTTGCCGACCCGCTCGGCCAGCTTCTTGGGACCGCCACCCTCGGCAAAGATGATCGTGCCCATGTAGGGACCGCTGGGGATCGGACCGCCCTCGAGGCGGGCGTAGATCTGGTCGAGCTCGTCCTGGTTGAAGGTCGTCAGGTTCTCCGGCGTCAGCAGCTGCCGCTGCTCGGCGGTCAACGGGAACCGGCTCTCCACCGCCGCGAAGTCCGGCGGTTCGCCGAGCGCCTCCGCAAAGGACAGATCGGGCCGCTCCACCTCGGCGCCGCAACCGATTAGGAAGACCGCCACCAGAAGGATCGGCAGCCAGTTCATTCGCTCGCTCGTCGTCATCATCGCCTCCCGGGTCCGCCGCGCCGCAACCGGGACCACCGCGGTGAGGCGGAATCCCCTCAACAGCCTACGCGGTCGCTCTGGCATTGCGACGTCCCCCTCGCTGTTCGCGGAAGCATGCCGCTCCCTCCGCGATCGCCCCAATGAATCGGGCCTTGGTGAATTGGCTGCATCCTAGGCCAAGTCGGTCGCGCGGGCAAGGCCGCCCGAGGCACCGGCCGTCGGTCGCTGGTCCTGCGGCCGTCTGCCGGACGTCCGGCACCGCACGCGGCGGGCCTCGGACCCGGGGCAGGCTGGCCTGCCCTTCTCACCGAACCTCTACTACAATGCCGTATCTGCCCGCATCTGCTGCGTTTTGCTCGGTCGGCCATCCTCGGCGTACTTCGAGTACGCCTGCGGTGACCTCGGTCGCCAAGCCTCGCATATGCAGACAGCTACGGCATTCCGCTACGAGGCCGGGCGGCCCTCGAGGTCTACCGGCTCAACTTCCCTCATCCGGCGTTGCCGCGCAACATCGACTCCACCGATGCGGCCGATCTCGAACGCTGGGCCGCCGATCTCTGGTGGCTGTCGCCGCCCTGCCAGCCGTTCACCCGCCGCGGCCTCGAACGCGACGACGCCGACCCGAGATCTGCCAGCCTGCTGCATCTGATCGAGCTGCTCGACCGGGCGCCACCGCCCTGTCTGGCAGTCGAGAACGTGCCCGGCTTCGCCGGCTCGCGCACCCACGCGCGGCTACGCACCGCCCTCGATCGGCTGGGCTACGAAGTCCGTGAGCACGATCTCTGCCCCACCGACCTCGGCATCCCGAACCGGCGACGCCGCTTCTATCTCGTCGCGGCACAGGAACCTCTGCTGGACCTGCCGGCGGCGGACAGCTCACGGCGGCCGCTGGCGAGCCATCTCGATCCGGACCCCGCCGCCGAGCTCTGGCCGGCACCGGGCCTCGTGCCGCGCTATCGCCACGCCATCGACCTCGTCGAGCCCGACGACCCCGGCGCCGTCACCGCCTGCTTCACCGCCGCCTACGGCCGCTCACCGGTACGCAGCGGCTCGTACCTGGCGACACCCACCGGACCCCGGCGCTTTTCGCCCATCGAGATCCTGCGTCTGCTGGGTTTCCCCGACGACTACCGGCTGCCAGCCGATCTACCGCTGGCCAACGGTTGGCGCCTCGTGGGAAACAGCCTGTCGGTGGACGTTGTCCGTCACGTAATCCAGCAACTCCCCATGGCGACTGCAGGTTAGGACTGCTGGTCGCAAGTATGTCCTAGAAAAGATCGAGTTGCCGGTCATCGCCGACGACCTTCTCGAACCTGAGGCCCAGCAGATCGAGCACCGGCTCGGCCACCGGCCGGATCTGGCGCGCCACATAGTGCTCGTGATCGAGGGGGTGTTGCCGCTCGGCCGCCGGCTCGGGGCCGGCGGAGGTGATGACGTAGGACACCAGCCAGCCGGGGCGACGGCTCATCTTGCGCGCCGCCACGACGTGCGGCGGGCTGGTGGCGGTGTAGGCCTCGGGCGGTTTGCGCATCGCCTTGCGGTAGACCAGCTCCTCATCGAGCTCGCCGCGACGCAGCCGCTCGACGGTTCGCTTCAGGTACTCCTCCACCGGCTGGTCGCGGAAGAGCCGCCCATAGAGCTCGCGCTGCACTCGCCGGGCCAGCCTCGTCCAGTCGCGGCGTACCGCCTCCAGACCGGTGAAGACCACCCGTCGTTCGCCGTGCTCCTCGACCAGGCCGGCATACCGCTTGCGAGCGCCGGCGGCGCCATGGCGGGCCGGGGGCAGGAAGAGCCGCAGGTAGAGGCGTTCCCGCTCGACCTCCAGCTGGCTCGGCACCCGCCACCGCTCCTCGAGGTAGGCGGCGAGCTCCTCGTTGAGCTGGGCGACGAGCGCCTCACCCAGGGCGATCGCCGCCGCCGGATCCTCGACACCGCTCTCGATGAACAGGCTGTCGGTGTCGCCGTAGAGCACCCGCCGGCCGCCGGCTTCGATCCTGTCGCGCGACCAGATCAGCAGCTCGCGGCCGAAGGACGTGATGGCGTTGGCGATCTCGGGATTGAAGAAACGGCAGACCGGGGTGCCGAGAACACCGAAGAACGAGTTCATGAGGATCTTGATGGCGTAGCTCGCCACCTCGTCGCCGGCGGCCTTGGCCGCCTCGCGGCGCGGGAACAGCTCACCCAGCAGGCGCGGCAGGATGCCCTCGCGGCGGCGAAAGGCGGCGCCGTTCGGCGCCACCACGACGTCATCGTCCGGACCGGGCTCCGCCACGTAGCCCAGCGGATCGATATGGAAGCTGCGGATCAGGCTCGGGTAGAGGCTCTTGACGTCGAGCACCAGCACGTTGCGGTAGAGGCCGGGCGCGGGCCGGAAGACGTGCCCGCCGCCCATCGCCGGGGTCTGCTCGCCGGGTCGGCGAACCGTCGGCGCGACCAGGTCCAGCTGATGGAGCTCGGTCAGGTAGAGGAAATCGAACGCCGCCACCGACGACGCCACCCGGTCCGGCGGCAGGCCGGTAAGCCGGCTTCTCTCGACCGCCAGCTCGACCAGATGCAGCCGTTCCAGGATCTCGACGACGAGCCGGGCGTCGGTCAGGTTGTGACGGGAGACGTAATCGAGGCTGTAGCGCTCCATGCGCATGAAGGCGCCGCGCACCAGACCCGGACCGTCCAGAACCAGCCTGCCCGGCACCAGCACCTGCGTCGCCTGAAAACGGCCGCGTCCCGTCCGCCGCCGCGTCGGGCCGGGACCGCGCCCCAGGTCCATGGCCACACCCAGCCGATCGGCACTTCGCAGCAGCACCGGGAAGTCGAAATCGGACGCGTTCCAGCCGGTCAGAACGTCCGGGTCCAGCTCGCGCACCCGGCGCGCGAACAGCCGCAGCAGCGCCGCTTCCGAGCCGGCGGCGACGGCCGCCTCCGGCAGGCCACCGCGGGCCTCGGTGGACAGCAGGACCTCCGCGGCGCCGCAGCCATAGAGTCCCACCGAGAGCACCCGTTGCGCGTTCACGTCGGTCTCGATGTCGAACGACAGAACCGACAGCTCGGGCTGCCAATCGGCCGGCTCGAGATCGGGATCCTCGAATACCCGGTCCACCCCCGAGCCGGCCCGCGACTCTCCGCGCACCGCTAGCGAGCCGCGGATGCCGCGCTCGATCAGATACAGCATGGCGAAGCGGACGTCGGCCTGGAAGGTGGCCACGCCGGCGTTCTCGAGCCGGTTGCGCAGCGGCGGCGTGTCCGGCGGCGTGGGCACCTCGACCCGCAGCACCGGCTCACCGGTGAGAGCCCGGCGCCCGCTCGGCGCCAGCGGCGCCGCCCCGAGTCGCATCGCCTGCTCGGCATCGGCGGCGCGGACGTAGAAGTGCGGCCTCAGCCGGCGATCCCGGACCAGAAACGTCTCGCCGCTCTCGAGACGGCCCCAGAGGTGCACCACCGGGCACCCCGACTCGATACGGTAGGCGGGCTGCAGGATGAAGCCGCGAGTCCAATCGCCACTCACCGGGCTCACCTCCTCACTCAGTTCAGATAGCCCAGGGCCCGCAACCGTTGCTCCGCCTCCGGATCGGGCGGCGGTGGCTCGAGCTCGGCGCCGCCCACGACACGTTCTCTGAACATCTCCTGTTCGGCGATCAGCCGGGTCAGCAGGCGCTGCATGCCGCGCTGCCGTCGCCATGCTTCGTCCCGGCCAGCGAGATCGACCGTCTCGCCGGGGTCCCGCTCCAGGTCGTAGAGCAGGCCGCCCTTGTAGAGCGTCGCCGGACCCGACGGGCAGACACGGCCCTCACCGGGGCCGAGCAGGCACGGTTGCAGATCGGCCCCCATGCTGTCTCCGGGTGCCGGCAAGCCGGCGAGCGACAGCATCGTGGGCCGCAGGTCCACCAGTCGCACCTGGCGCGAGATGCGCGCCGGCGCCCGGCCGGCGTACGAGCTGCGCGGCGGCGGCACGGCGATGAACGGGACGCGCGCGACTTCATCGTGCAGCGTGACGTGCATCAGCTTGCCGTGCTCGAGGAACGCCTCGCCGTGATCGGCGACGACCAGCGTCCAAGCCCGATCGAGCCGCTCGGGGGCGATCGAATCGAAGAACCGGCGCAGCCGGTCATCGACATAGGCCAGGCCCTCGTCGTACTGATCGATGAGCCGCGCGACATCCTCGGGCCCGATCTCCGCCTTGCCCTCGTTGACCGCCGCCAGGTAGTCGCTACCGCCCCGCTCCTCCTCCCAGCCCGGCTCGGTCCATCTGCCGCGGAACGGCTCGGGCGCCTCGTAGGGCCGGCCACCGTAGTCGCTGTGAACGTCGTAGAGATGCAGGAAGAGGAAGTGCGGCACCTCTGTCGGCAGGGACGCCAGCCACGCCGCCGCTTCGTCGAGCACCGCCTCGGCCGATCTGTAGTCACTCGAAAAGGTGGCGAACCCCTGGGCGAAACCCATCTCCGGCGTCAGCCAGTCGCCGTGCGCGGCGAAGGCGGCCGTCGCGTAGCCGCGCTCCGCTAAATCCTCGGCAACCGAGGTGAAGGCCGGGTGCAGCGCCCGGCCACCTTTGCCGTAGGTCGCCCCATGGGCCCAGGCCGGCAGTCCGGTGAGCAGGGAGGCGTGCGAGATCAGGGTATTGAGCGACGGGGCTACCGCCTGCTCGAAAAGGAATCCACGCCGCGCCAGGGAGTCGACGAACGGCGTCGTGTCGCGCTCGTAGCCGTAGGCCCCGAAGTGGTCGGCCCGGGCCGCGTCGAGCGACACGAGGATGAACGAGGGCCGCGGCGAGTCGGCGCCGCAGCCGGCCAGTAAGCCGCCAGCGAGCGTCATCGTGGTGGCCAGACGGCGAGCGATCTGGTCGAGGCGCATTGCGGGTTTCTTCTTCGCGAGGCCTTGCCAGCGAGCCACGCTGCGGGTTCATTCTAGAGAAAGACGCAAGGGAGCAGAGGGAGACCGGCGCCCTGTTTCACGCTAAAGCTCGGCTCCCGCTATGCTCGGGCCTCGGTCGGCAAGGAGGTCGACCACTGCGGGCCTGGCAGAATCCATGCCTGCCCTGCCCTTCTCATGAAGCCCTACCTCGACCTGCTGCGGGCGCTTCTCGACCGAGGCCTGCGCAAGCCAGACCGGACGGGCACCGGCACCCTCAGCCTTTTCGGCTACCAGATGCGCTTCGACCTGGCGCAGGGCTTCCCGGCCCTGACCACCAAGCGGCTGCATCTGCGGTCGATAGTGCACGAGCTGCTCTGGTTCCTGGCCGGCGATACCAATGTCCGCTATCTGCGCGAGAACAAAGTGCGGATCTGGGACGAATGGGCTGGCGAAGACGGTGACCTGGGGCCGATCTACGGCTACCAGTGGCGGTCCTGGCCGGCGCCCGACGGGCGCAAGATCGACCAGCTGGCGCAGCTGGTCGACGACCTGCGCCGCGATCCCCACTCGCGACGGCATATCGTCTCGGCCTGGAACGTCGCCGATCTCGACCGCATGGCGCTGCCGCCGTGCCACACCCTGTTCCAGTTCTGGGTCGGCGATGGCCGGCTCTCCTGCCAGCTCTACCAGCGCAGCGGCGACGCCTTCCTGGGCGTGCCGTTCAACATCGCCTCCTACGCGCTGCTGACCATGATGGTCGCCCGGGCGTGCGATCTCGAGCCCGGCGACTTCGTGCTCGCGCTGGGCGACGTCCACCTCTACCTCAACCATCGCGAGCAGGCGCGGCTGCAGCTCGAGCGCCAGCCGCGGTCACTGCCGGTGATGCGGCTCAACCCCGCGGTGCGCTCGCTGTTCGACTTCCGTTTCGAGGACTTCGAGCTCGAGGGCTACGACCCCCACCCCTCCATCAAGGCGCCGATCGCGGTATGAGAGTCGCGCTGATCGCCGCCATCGCCGACAACGGCGTCATCGGGCGCCAGGGTGACATGCCCTGGCGCCTGCCGGCCGATCTGAAGCACTTCCGCCGGCTGACGATGGATCACCACCTGATCGTCGGACGCAAGACCTGGCAGTCGATCGGCAAGCCGCTTGCCGGCCGCCGCATCCTCGTGGTGACCCGATCCGGGAAGCTCGACCGGCCCGGCGCCGAGCCCTGCCCGTCGCTCGACGAGGCGCTGTCTCGGGCGGCCGCCGCGGGGGATGACGAGCCGTTCATCGCCGGCGGAGCGCAACTCTATGCCGTGGCCCTGCCGATCGCCGACCGGCTCTACCTGACGCGGGTCCATGCCAACCCCGCCGGCGACGTGCACTTTCCGCCGTTCGACGCCGCTGTCTGGCGTCTGGTGGAACGCTGGGAACGCGAGCCGGACGCGCGCAATCCGCACCGGCTGAGCTTCGAGACCTACGATCGACTGCCCGGATCGCCGGCGCCGCCTGGCGAGCCCGGCGCCGAAACCGGCTCGCCGGGGCTCGGATAGCCCTGTTCGCCGAGCAGCCGCATCGAGCCGCTCCCGTCGATTCAGGCGACCGCTCGCCAGACGGACCGCCGCCAGGGCGCCAGGTCCGGAAGAAGCGCCGGCAGCCTCTCGTGGCCGCCGATGACGAGCGCTCCGCCGCGCAGCAGCCGGCCACGAATCCGCTCCACCACCTCGCGCTGCAGCGGCTCGGCGAAGTAGGTGAAGGCCAGATTGCGGCACAGCACGAGATGAAACGGCCCCGCCGGCGCCCTCAGCCGAAGGTCCTGGAGCGTCGTCTCGACACTCTCCCGATACGACGACTCGAGCTGCCACTCGCCCTCTCCGGCCGGCGCGAAGGCGGCCTGCCGCCAGGCAACGGGCAGGTCGCGCAGGCTCGACTCGGGATAGACCGCTCGGTGCGCCCTGTCCAGCTGGGTGGCGTCGAGATCCGTGCCGACGATCCGGAGGCGGACACCGAGCAGCGACGGTGACAGCCGACCCATGATCGCCAGCGAATAGGGCTCTTCCCCGGCGCCGCAGCCGGCGCTCCAGACCGAGATCTCGGCGCCTCGCCCGGCGGCGAATCGTGCCGCCAGCTCGGGTAGCACGTCTCGCTCGAGACCGCGAAAGAGCTCGCGGTCGCGAAAGAACCGCGAGATGGTGACCCGGCAGAGAGGCGCCAGCCGTTCCCACTCCGCTGCGTCCTCCATCAGCCGCTGGCGGTAGGCTCCGACGTCGGGCAGACCGAGCTCGGCGCAGCGACTCTCGATCCGCCTGCAGACCTGACGCCGGACGCGGCGGAATCCCTGCCAGCGGAATCCCAGCCGGGGCAGGGCCCAGCGGAGAAAAGCCACACAGTCGGCGTCTCGCACGGCTGCAGCCTACCGCCGCCGGGGGCCGCGAATTCTCCGTCGAGTCGGGCTAGACTGCTGCCAACGGGAACGGTCTCTGGACCGGACCGATGGAATACAAGCTGGGCATGGTGCTTTCCGGCGGCGGCTCGCGCGGGCTGGCGCATATCGGCGTGCTCAAGGCGCTCGGCGAGGAGGGCATCGAGCCGGATTGCCTGTCGGCCACCAGCGCCGGCGCGATCGTCGCCGCCCTCTACGCCGCCGGCTACTCGCCCGGCGAGATGCTCGAGTTCTTCGAGACCAAGCACCCGTTCCGGGTGTCGAGGCTGGCGCTGCGCAAGCCGGGCTTCATCGACACCCAGAAGGTGGTCGCCGACTTCCTGGAGTACTTCCCGGACGACTCGTTCGAGGCCCTGGGCAAGAAGGTCTTCATGACCGCCACCGACATCCTGGATGGCCGCCTCGAGGTCTTCGCCTCCGGACGCCTGATCCCCGCCATCCTGGCCTCCTCGTCGGCGCCGATGATCTTCACCCCCACCGAGATCGACGGCCGCTGGTACTCCGATGGCGGCATCATCGACAACTTCCCGGTGGATCCGCTGTGCGGTCTCTGCGAAGCGATCCTCGGGGTCTACGCCAGCCCGCTGCGGCGGCGTGACCGGTCCGAGCTCAAGAGCTCTCTGGCGGTCTCCATACGAGCTCTCGAGATCGGCATGTTCTACAACTCACGCCGCAAGTTCCACCAGTGCGATCTGGTGATCTCTCCGCAGGAGCTGTCCGGCTACGGCAATTTCGAGACCCGGCACTACGCCGAGATTCTCGAGATCGGCTACCGAGCCGCGCGCGAGCGCATGCACGAGATCGTCTGCCTCGTGCAGGGTCCCTAGCCTGACCTTCTCATCGGCTCGCTCGGCGAGCGGCCGTAGCAGGTGGCCCTGCTCTGCGCCGTCGCCAATCGGCCCGAGCTTCTGCTGCTCGACGAGCCGGCCGGCGGTCTCGACCCGGCTGCCCGGCGCGAGTTCCCCGAGACGTCGATCCAGCTGAGAGGGCCCCAGTTCCTGCGCTCCGAGCTGCCCACGTCACCGATCCAGTGCGCCCTCGTGGACTGGGGCCGCGGCGACTGACCGCGCCGATTCCCGGCTCCCCACCCGGCTGGAGGGGGGCCATCCTCCACCCCCGTGGGTGTCGTTCCGGGCGCCCTGTGGGCCTAGCATTCACCTATGGGGTGGGACTCCTTCCCAAGGCCCTCATCACTCGAAAAGGAACCGGCAAAGTGGCAACCGAGATCAAGGTCCTCAACAGGTGGTTCGTAGTCGCCGGCGGCATCCTCATCCAACTCTGTCTGGGCGCGATCTACGCCTGGTCGGCGTTCACCGGCCAGCTGGCGGCGGCGCCCTATGGCTTCACGGCCGTGCAGAGCCAGTGGGTCTTCTCGGTCGGGCTGCTGAGCTTCGCCGTGGTCATGGCGCTCGTCGCCGGCCGCTGGCAGGCGAAGAGCGGGCCGCGCATCGTCGCCCTCACGGGTGGTCTGGTCATGGGTCTGGGCTATGTCGTCGGCGGACTGTCCGGCGCCAGCTTCTGGGGCATCTTCATCGGCCTCGGAGTGCTCGCCGGCGCCGGTATCGGCCTGGCCTACGTCTGTCCGATCGCCGCGCTGGTCAAGTGGTTCCCGGACAAGAAGGGGGCGATCACCGGTCTGGCGGTCGCCGGCTTCGGCTTCGGCGCGCTGATCTGGATCAAGCTGACCCAGGGCTTCGCCTTCGGCCCGATCCGGCTGACCGGCGACTGGCAGGGCCTCTACGGCATGGGCTGGTCGGTAAACCAGGTCTGGCTGCTCTACGGCGCGCTCTTCGCGGCGCTCGTCTGCCTCGGCTCCTGGGTGATGGTCAACCCGCCGGAAGGCTGGAAGCCTCGCGGCTGGAAGCCGCCGCCCGTCGAGAGCGGCGTCTCGGGCACTATCGAGATGCGGTCCAGGGAGCTCGCCCACACCGGTCAGTTCTGGGGTCTCTTCGTGACCTTCCTGTTCGGCGCCACCGCCGGGCTGATGGTCATCGGCCTGATCGAGCGCTTTGGCAACGACAAGCTGACCCTGCAGGGCTACTCCGCGGCGGAGGCCACGCTGATCGCCGGCACGGCGATGGGCCTCTTCTACGCTCTGTTCAACGGCCTCGGGCGCATCCTGTGGGGCTGGGCCAGCGACTTTATCGGCCGCCGACGCACCATCGCCCTGATGAGCGCCCTGCAGGGCGTCATGATGATCGCCCTGTTCTGGATCGGCGGCAGCGAGTGGGGGCTCTACATCGCGGCCGCCGTCATCGGCTTCAACTTCGGCGGCAACTTCGCGCTGTTCCCAGCCGCCACCGCTGACCTGTTCGGCAACAAGAGCGTCGGCACCAACTACCCGTATGTCTTCCTGGCCTATGGGCTGGGCGGCATCCTCGGCCCGCAGCTGGGTGGATGGATGAAGGACCTCGGCGAAGTCTCGGGCGACGTGTCGACCTGGATCTGGGCGTTCATCCCGGCCGGGGTCGCCTGCCTCGTCGGGGCAGCGATCATGTTGCGACTGAGACCGCCGCGGCGGAGTTTTCAGCCGGTGCCGGTCGAGCCCGCGATGGCGGCGCGTTAGCCTGTGAGATGGGCGGGCTGGGCGGCGGGCTCGCCCCGCCGAGCCCGGCCGGTCCGCAGACCGCCAGGCGTCCGGCGCCGCGCGAGCACCAACGGACTATGATCTTCCGAGCAAGCAGGTCGAAGACCGACTCGGATGATCACATTTCTCACCCTCTACCTCGGCCTGATCGTCGGGCCTCGTCATTTCGAGCTGTCCGTCGCCGAGACGGCGGCCCGGGTGGAGATCCTCCTCGACGGAGCGCTGCACACCGAGATCACGGCACCGCCCTGGGAGTTCCAGCTCGACCTCGGTGAGGTGCCGCTGCCGCACGAGCTGACCGCGGTCGCCTACGACCAGGAGGGCGAGCAGCTCGGCCGGGCGTTCCAGAGGCTCAACGTACCCCACCCTCCGGTCGAGGTCGTCATCGCCCTGGAGAGCGAGGACGGCCGGGTGCGGGCGGCTCGCCTGGCCTGGGAAGCGGCGGCGGACGAGGCGCTCAGCGGAGTGCGGATGCGGCTCGACGGGCGGCGGATCCCGGTCGACGATCCGGCCCATATCCCGCTGCCGCCGCTCGACCTGGAACGCTTTCACCACCTGTCCGCCGAGGTGACCTTCAGAGGGCGGCTGCGCACCCAGGTGGCGGCGGTCTTTGGCGGCACCTATGCCGACGAGATCGACAGCGAGCTCACGGCGGTGGCCGTGGAGAGGTTGGCCGCCGGCGCGGACGCCGGGCTGCCGGCGCCCGCCGCGGTCGCCGGCTGGTTTCATCGCCGCGGAACGGCGCTCCCGGTCTTCGCGGTCGAACGGCCTCCCGCCGAAGTGATGCTGGTGCGCGACCAGGCGAGCGCCCGCAGCCTGCGCAGGTTCGTCGGCGCCCTGGCCAACCGCACCGGTCAATCGAGCGTCCCGGGAGCCCGGCAGCGCCTGCTGGAGCGTCGCGCTCGCGACCTGGGGATCGGCCTGGCGGATGACGATTGGCTGCGCGTCATGGCCACCCAACCGGAGCGCCGTCCGGAGACCGGGAAGGCCCTCTTCAACGCTTCGGGCAACGTGCTGCAGATGGCTCGGGGACTCGGGCTGGGGGTTGCCGGCCTGCGAGTGCCAGGGGATGAGACCCCGGAGCGCCTCGCCGACGCGGTTGCCGCTTCGGGCCTCGAGGTCTCCGGCGGTGGCCGACGACGGGTCGTTCTGCTGGTGGTCGACCCCCGGACACCCGCAGCCGGCCTCATGACCCCCCGGCAGGCGGAGCAGTACCTGACCGCGATGCGCGTCCCGCTCGAGGTCTGGACGGCGGGTGACACCGAGGCGGTGCGCCGGATCTGGGGCGCGGCCCTCGACGTGAGCAAGCCACGGCGTCTGTCCGCCGCCGTCGAGAAGCTCAAGAGCCGACTCGATCGTCAGCTGGTGGTCTGGTTGGAGGGCCGCCTGCTGCCGACCGAGAT
>CALZJC010000153.1 GCA_945787525.1 Thermoanaerobaculia bacterium
CATCCGCTCCACCGTGGCCGGCGTCTCCGGGCTCTCGTAGGCCGCCCGGCCGGCCTCCTGGATGAACGGCGGCACACAGGAGCAGATGTTGATGTTGAGCTGCTTGAAGATCGCCGCCTCCTGCTTGGTCGGCAGCACCGCCCAACCCAACCGCCAGCCGGTCATGGCGAAACCCTTCGAATGCCCGCTGACGAGTACCGTGCTCTCCTGCATGCCGGGCAGCGCCCAGATCGAGCTGTGGCTCTCTCCGTCGAACAGGATGTGCTCGTAGACCTCGTCCGAGTAGACCCGCACGTCCGGCCGGCAACGCTCCTTCACCAGCTCGGCGATCTCGGCGATCAACTCCGCCGACAGCACCCCGCCGGTGGGGTTCGAGGGCGAGTTGAGGATGATCAGCTTGGTCTTGTCCGAAATCAGCGCCGCCAGGTCGTCGGCCGTGAAGGCGAATCCGCGTTCCTCCTGCAGGTGCAGCGGCTTGGCCACCGCGCCGACAAACGTGACCCAGGACTCGTAGATCGGAAAGCCCGGGCTCGGGTAGATCACCTCGTCGCCGGCATCGACATAGGCCTGGAAGCTGTAGCTGATCGGCGGCTTGGCGCCCGGCGTCACCACTACCCGATCCGGATCCACCGCCAGACCCCGCGTCGCCTCGACGTGGTTGGCGATCGCCTGGCGAAACGGCAGGATGCCCGCCGGGTCGCAGTAGTGCGAGTTGCCGGCCTCGATCTGTGCCATGCCCACCCGGTTGATGTGCTCCGCCGAGTTGAAATCCGGCTCGCCGAGGTTGAACTTGACGACGTCCACACCTCGGCCCATGACCCGGGCGATGTCGACACCGAGCTTGAAGGCGTTTTCGGTGCCGAGAGCGGTCATGCGGGTTGCGAGTACGGGCATTGGGAGTCTCCTTTGCTCTCCGCCGGGAGGCGGACCGGTGGGCACCTCACGATTGTAGGTGTGCCGCTGGCGAAGGGTCAACGTGACAGCCGGGTGGCCAGGAATCATCCAGAAGGAAGGAGCGCGACCCAGGGTCTTGAAACGGTCGGCCTCCGGCGAGAGCGTGGTGCACTCGCGCGACGTCCTCGAGATCGAGTTCAAGCTGGTCGAGGAAGCTCGTTGACGCGGTTGCCACCCTCCCCCGGCTGCGACAGAATGCCCCTCTGCCGCCGCCGGTCGGCGGCGGCAGCCATCACCGCTCAAATCAGGAGGTTCGCCTTGCGCCTGGATATCGTCTGTCTCGCTATCGGTTTCGGCATCATTGCCATCGCCTGCGGTCCCACGAAGCGCGCCGCCCAGGATGTGGCCCCGCCGGTCGCCAAGGTCGAGCCCACCGAGCTCGAGAAGCACGGCGACGTGCGGGTCGACAACTACTACTGGCTGCGCGAGCGCGAAAGCCCCGAGGTGATCGAGTATCTGGAGGCCGAGAACGCCTACACCGAGGCGGTCTTCGGTCACACCAACGACTTCCAGCAGGAGCTTTTCGACGAGATCGTCGGGCGCATCAAGCAGGACGACGCGTCGGTGCCCTACAGGAAGGGCGACTACCACTACTTCTGGCGCTTCCCCGAGGGCGGCGAATACCGGATCTACAGCCGCAAGAAGGGGGCGCTCGAGGCCGAGGAAGAGGTGATGCTCGACGGCAACGCCATGGCCGAGGGCGAGGGTTTCTTTTCGCTGAGCGGCGTCGACGTCAGCCCGCAGCACGATCTGGTGGCCTACACGGTCGACACGACCTACTACTACACCCGGCAGCACCCGGACACGCTGCGCTGGTACCAGACCTACAAGCACGTCCTGGGCACCGATCCGTCCGAGGACGTGCTGGTCTACGAGGAGCCCGACGAGGAGTTCGGCACCTTCGTCTACAAGACCAAGTCCGAGAAGTACCTGATCATCGGCTCGGAGCAGACCCTCTCCTCGGAGTACCGCTATCTCGACGCCGACGATCCGAGCGGCGAGTTTCGCGTCTTCCTGCCACGCGAGGCGGACCACGAGTACGCCATCGACCACTTCGAGGACCGCTTCCTGGTGCGCACCAACTGGCAGGCCAAGAACTTCCGCCTGATGGAGGCGCCGATCGGCAGCGCCGGCAAGGAGAGCTGGACCGAGCTCATCGGCCACCGCGACGACGTCTATCTGGGCAACGCCGAGGTCTTCAAGGACCACCTGGTGGTCTCGGAGCGCCAGGGCGGCCTGATCCAGATGCGGATCCGCCCCTGGGACGGCAGCGAGGAGCATTACATCGACTTCGGCGAGCCGGCCTACCTGGCCTACTTCGAGAAGAACCCGGAGATGGACACCACGGTGCTGCGCTACGGCTACGAGTCGCTCACGACGCCGGACTCGGTGATCGACTACGACATGGTGAGCCGCGAGAAGACCCTGCTCAAGGAGCAGGAGGTTCTGGGCGGCTTCGACAAGAGCGAGTACAAGACGGAACGGCTCGCGGCCGAGGCGCGCGACGGCACCATGGTGCCGATCTCGCTGGTCTACCGGCCGGACATGTTCCAGGGCGACGGCTCCAACCCGCTGCTGCTCTACGGCTACGGCTCCTACGGCGCCTCGATGGACGCCTCGTTCCGCTCCGACCGGCTGAGCCTCATCGACCGCGGCTTCGTCTACGCCATCGCCCACATCCGCGGCGGCCAGGAGATGGGCCGCCAGTGGTACGAGGACGGCAAGCTGCTCGAGAAGATGAACACCTTCACCGACTTCATCGACTGCGGCAAGCACCTGGTGGCCGCGGGCTACACCAGCCCCGACCGCATGTACGCCCTGGGCGGAAGCGCCGGCGGGCTGCTGATGGGCGCGGTCACCAACCTGGCGCCGGAGCTGTTCCACGGCGTGGTCAGCGCCGTGGCGTTCGTCGACGTCGTGACCACCATGCTCGACGACAGCATCCCGCTGACCACCAGCGAGTACGACGAATGGGGCAACCCCAACGAAAAGGAGTACTACGACTACATGCTGTCGTACTCGCCGTACGACAATCTGGCAGCGAAGGAGTACCCCCACCTGCTGCTGACCACCGGCCTGCACGACTCGCAGGTGCAGTACTGGGAGCCGGCCAAGTACGTCGCCAAGCTGCGCTCGCTCAAGACCGACGACAACCTGTTGCTGCTCAAGACCAACATGGAGGCCGGTCACGGCGGCGCCAGCGGCCGCTTCCGGCGTCACAAGGAGACCGCCCTGATATACGCCTTCATGCTGGAGCTGTCCGGCAAGGCCGGCGGACGGGCGGCGGAGACCAGGTGATGGGCGGCCAGGACAAGCCGGCGACGGGCACCATCGGCTGGATCGACCTGACGATCGACGACGCGGCGGAGCTGCGCGACTTCTACGCCGCGGTAACCGGCTGGCGGCCCGAGCCGGTGGTGATGGGCGGCTACGACGACTTCAACATGGTGGCGCCGGGCACCGGCCAGCCCGCCGCCGGCATCTGCCACGCCCGCGGCGGCAACGCCGGCCTGCCGCCCGTCTGGATGATCTACATCGTGGTCGCCGACCTCGACGCCAGCGTCGAGGCCTGCAGGAAGAACGGCGGCGAGGTCGTCGCCGGCCCGCGCCGCATGGGCGGCGACCGCTACTGCGTCATCCGCGACCCGGCGGGCGCCGTGGCGGCGCTCTACCAGCACGGATGAACGGCAAGCCCCGGCTGCCCAGGACCGTCGCCCTGGCCCGCGACGCGGCCGAGCGGCTGGGCTGGGGGCTCCGCGTCCTCGACCCCGAGTACGGGCACCTCTTCGAGATCGACAACGGCGAGCGGCGCCGGGTGCTGATCGGCGCCCTGTCGCCGCTCAACGACTCGGTGGCCTCGCGCCTCGCGGCCGACAAGTACTTCACCGCCAAGCTGCTCGAGCGCGCCGGGCTGCGGGTGCCGGCCACCGAGCGCTGCCTGGCACCCGGCTTTTTCGAGAAGGAGAACTACGAGGAGAAGGCCGGCCCGGGGCCCGGGCTCGAGTTCGCCCGCCGCCACGGCTATCCCGTGGTTGTCAAGCCGAACCGGGGATCGTCCGGCCGGTACGTGGTCCTGGTCCGCGACGAGGGCGAGCTGCGGGCGGCCCTGGAGCCGGCCTGGGAGCGCCACGGCGTGGCGGTCGTCCAGGAGCCGATCCCGACGCCCGACCTGCGGCTCGATTTTCTCGACGGCGAGTACCTGCTCGGCTACGAGCGCTCTTCGCTCCGCGTCACCGGTGACGGCAGGGCGACCATCCGCCAGCTGGTCGCCCGAATCGATCGCCGCTTCACGGCCGACGCCATCTGGCAGGGCAAGCGGAGCGCGAGCTGGCCCGATGCCGCTGGCCGGCGGCCGGACTGCGTGCTTCCAGCCGGCGAGGAGCTGGACCTGGGCGGCACCGTGCTCAACCTGAACACCTGGGCCTCCGGGAGGCTGATCCCCGAGCTGCCGGACCGCTGGTTGGCCTACGGCCTGCGGGCCGGCGCCGTCCTGGGGCTGCGTCACTTCGGCATCGACTTCCGCGGCGCCGGCCTCGACGATCCGCCCGAGCAGGCGGCGATCGTCGAGATCAACGCCTCGCCCCTCCTGCTGCAGATCCACGCCCTGGGCTGGGCCGACGAGGCGGTCGAGGCGCAGGCGCGGATCCTGCGCGCCGCTCTGGGTGACCGGGAGGGTGGCGGGTGACCGAAGCGCCGGTTCTTCGCTTCCCGCGCCGATCCTTATCGCTCGGACGCCGGGATTCACGCGCCGGGCAAAGGGCCGGCGCGCCCTGTCGCGGTAGCCGGATCTCACTGCTTTTTCCCTATCCTCCAGAGAACGCAGAGCTTGCGGTGCATATCCTCGTGTCGACATATAGACATCCATGCATGGCATGCCGCTTGCCCTCGTAGAAGGCCGAAACGAGGAGATCCCCCACTTCAGGGAAGAGTGCCGACAGAGTGAACGGACAGGGAAAGAGCAACGACCGAGCCAGCGGAGATCTCGTCGAAAGGGTCTTCAAAGGCCCGCACCGACGCCACAAGCGCTACCGCACCCAGAGCCTCCTGATCGACAACCCGGTCGTCGGCCGCGTCCTCAACGTCGCCCAGGAGGGGTTTGCCATCGAGACGCTCGGAAGCCTGTCCGTCGGCGAGAGCTACTGCTTCAAGGTCCGGCTCGGCGAGAGGCACCTGCGCCTCTCCGGCCGCATCCAGTGGTGCCGGCTGACCGGCACCGAGTCGCACGGCGACAGTGACGCGCTGCCGGTCTACAAGGCGGGCGTCGCCCTGGCCGACAATGTGACGAGCACGGCCTGGCAGGAAGCCCTGAAGAGAATGACCGAGGAGCCTGCCCAGCTGATCTGGCACCGTGCCCGCGCCAAGTCCTCGGTGGAAGCGCTCGCCGGTCTGTCGACCGGGGCGACAGCGCAGGGTATCCCCGTCCGGCTCGAGGGCTGATTGGCCGGGCGGGCGGCGCGAAACGGCGGGCCCGCGCCGCTTCGTGTGCCGCGGCGCGCGGATTCCGGCTCGTCTTGACTCCGAAGAGCCACGGCCCTTAAGCTGGCTCGTAACCCATCTTGGGGGATGCGGTCGAGTTCCGGCAATCGAGGCGGCGGTGCGCCGCCGGGCCGAAACACTGTGCGGGGAAGATCAACCATCGGAGAGGGCTACGAGATGAAGATGACCAGGGGCGTTCTTGCATCGGCAATCGGATTGTCAGGGCTGGCGCTCTGTCTCGCCGCCACACCCGCGCCGGCGGCCCAGCAGTTTGCGGAGGTGGAGCTGACCTACGACGCCACCGACAAGACGTGCTCGGCCAGCCCGGATCCCGTGAAGATCTTCTGGAACAAGAACCCGAAGAAGGTGAAGTGGGTCTCTGCCGGCAGCACCGATCTGTACTGGGACATCGTCTGGAAAGGTGGCGGCAAGGACTACTTTCGCGGCAACTTCGACATCAAGTGCGGCAAGGATTTCAAGAAGAGCACGCTGCCGAGCGGTAAGGACAAGAACAACGCCCAGTGGGGCTACACGATCGCGGTCTACGCCTGCTCCGGGAATCAGAGAACCGGCGACAAGCTCTGCGAGGTCGACCCCATGGTGGACTGGGAGCCCTAGCCAGGCTAGCCAGCTCCCGCGACGAGCGCCGCGAAGCCCGGGCTGTCCCGCAGACTCTCGAACTCCTGCTCGCGGCGGATCGTAGCAGGCGATTCGCCGAGAGCGACCGCCCGCTCCATCGCCGCCTGCGCCGCCTCGGGGCGGCCGCAGAGCGCGAACACGTACGCCAGCTGGTGGGCATTGGTGGGCATTCGGCCCGCTCTCGGGCAGCGTCGCATCGAGCTCCTCCGCCAGGGGCAGTGCCTGCGGGCAGGCCTGCACCTTGGCCGCGTACTGCGCCCACCTGAGCCTGAGACGCGGATTCTCGGGATCCTCCTCGAGATCGGCTCCGGTCAACTCGAGCGCCTGACGGAACTGGGCGAGGGCCTCATCCCCCCGACCGAGTCCCAGGTGGGCGTCGCCCAGATTGCCGCGGTAGAGAGCGCGCTTGGGGCTCAGCCGGACGGCCAGTCGATAGAGCTCGACGGCTCGCTCCAGCCGATCCGGGCGATCGGAGAAGAAGTAGGCCGTGCCGATGTTCGAGGCCAGGCGCGGCCGAACCTGGACCATCTCCCGGGGGAGGCTCTCGAAAGCTCGGATGGCTTCCCGAAACCGCCCGGCGCTGAGGTCGGTCGTGGCGAGGTTCTCCTGCGGCAAGAAAACACCGGCGGGCGCCACGGAGCTGGCCTTCTCGAACGCCCCGCGCGCCTCGTCGTGACGTCCCCTCCGGGCCAGGAAGGTGCCGAGCCAGTTCCAGGTGAACCAGTCATCGCCTGCCAGCGCCGTCGCCAGTCTCAGACAACGCTCTGCCTGGTCGAGCTCGCCGGCCCGCTCGTAGGCCCAGGCCAGCTCCCGTTGGGCCTCGGCCGGCTTGGGGTGATCCGCCAGGGCTTGCTGGATCCCGATGATCGAGGCGTCCACTTGGCCGGTGCTTCGCAGCACACGCGCCAACGACAGCTGCGCGGCCGGCAGGCGCGGATCGAGCTCGAGCGCCAGCCGGGCTTGGCGCTCCGCTTCTCTCAGCGTGGCCGGATTCTTGTCGAACCGGTGGGTGCTCCACAGCGCGCTGCTCAGGCCCGCGTGGGCCAGGGCAAACTCCCCGTCCACACCGATCGCCTGGCGAAAAAGCTCTACCGCCGCATAGGCGTCGTTCGGATCCCCCTCCTCATCGAGACGCTCCTGCGCGCGCAGGTAGTACTCGTAGGCCTGGAACGATCGGGTCGGGTCTCGCGCCAGTCGGTCGCGCTCCTTGCGAGACAGCGGAATCGACAGCAGCGAGACCAGCTTGCGGGCGATCCGCTTCTGCAGCGTCAGGATCTCCTCCGCCGGCGCGCTGAAGCTCTCGGACCACAGCACGCGGCCGGTACTGCCATCGATCACCCTGAGGCCGACGAGCAGGTTGTCGGCCTGCTGCTGCACCTCACCCTCGATCAGGGCGTTGACGCCGAGCTGCCTGGCCAGCGCCGTCGAGCTCGAGCTCCGCGCCGCGGCGCTCCAGGCCTCGGCGCGGCTCACCACCCGGAGGCCCGCGACCTCGCTCAACGAGGTGATCAGACTCGAGCCGATGCCCGCCGCCACGTACTCGCTATGCGCCATGCCCATCAGGTTCTCGAACGGCCGGACCGCGATCGCGTACGAGCCCGGAGCGGCGGGAGCCGGCCGCAACGCCAGGTAGACCAGAGCCGAGAGCAGCACCACAAGGGCCATTCCAGCGCCGAGGATCAACCGGCGCCGGCTGCCGGACGGCGCTCGCCGGGCAGACCCGACCTCTCCGGAGACGACCTCCCGTTCGAGCTCGTCGAGGTCGTTGCGCACGTCTTTGGCTGTCTGGTAGCGGCGCTCGACGTCCTTGGCCAGGCAACGGTTGACGATTCGGCCGAGCTGGCGGGGAAGGTCCTGACGGACCTCGGAGACGGCGGCCGGTGCGTCGCGGAGGGTCGACGAGACGAGATCGGCCGCCGTCTGGCCGGTGAACGGGCGCCGCCCGGTGGCCATCTCGTAGAGCAGGATACCGAGCGAGAAGATGTCCGAGCGGGCGTCGACGACGCCTCCTTTGACCTGCTCCGGCGACATGTAGGGGGCGGTCCCCATCACCTGCCCCGGGTCCGTCAAGAGCTCCGTACGCTGATCGGCCGGATCGCCGGAGCCGGTGACCTCGGTGACCTTGGCGAGGCCGAAGTCCAGCACCTTCACCCGGCCCTCCTTCGTCACCATCACGTTGGCCGGCTTGAGATCGCGATGCACGATGCCGCTCTCGTGGGCGGCGCTCAGAGCATCGGCCAGCGGCCGGGCCACGGCCAGCTGCCGCGCCAGCGGCAGCCCGCCCGGCCGGATGAGATCGCCCAGCTGCCGCCCCTCGACCAGCTCCATCGTCAGGAAGTGGACCCCGTCCGCCTCCTCGACCGAGTGGATCGTGACGATGTTCGGGTGATTCAGCGCGGCGATCACCCTGGCCTCGCGCTGGAACCGCTCCAGTCGCTCCGGGCTCTCGGCCATCTCCGCGGGCAGCGTCTTCAGCGCCACCTGCCGCCCCAGGCGCGTGTCCTCGGCCAGGTAGACCACACCCATGCCGCCCGCGCCGAGCTCCGACACGATGCGGTACTGGGAGAGCGTTCGCCCGATCACTGGCTTGCCGATCCGACGTGCTCGCAGCTCACCGCGGCGGTCCGAATCGACTGGCGGAGCGGGAAGTGTCGGGATGGCGGATTGACGGTCACCACGGGATCTTACCTAGCCCGTGGTAGAAGTAGCTCCGAGGAGGAGACCCTGAGCAGGGCCCAAAGCCTGATCGACGCCTGGCGTGCCCGAGGACGTGAGCTGCGAATCCTGGGCCGCCGGCTCTTCTGCGTCGACGCCGGGCCACGCGACGCCGAGCCGATCCTCGTCCTGCACGGTTTTCCATCCTCGTCGCTCGACTTCCATCGGGTCATCGACCGGCTGACGGAGAGCCACCGGGTCGTTCTGCACGACCACCTCGGCTTCGGGCTGTCGGACAAGCCCGAGGACTACTCCTACTCGCTGCTCGAGCAGGCCGAGTACGCCGCCGCCCTGTGGCGTGAGCTGGGGATAACGAGCGGCCATCTGGTGGCCCACGACTACGGCACCAGCGTGGCCACCGAGCTGCTGGCGCGACGCGAGCGCGGGCTGCTCGACCTCGCGCCGCGGAGCGTGACGCTGTCGAATGGCAGCGTGCTGATCGAGCTGGCCGGTCTCAGGCTGTCGCAGCGCATCGCCCGCTCGCGGCTGCTCGGTCCGGCCTTCGGCCGGCTGGTCTTCGCCGGCTACTTCAAGCGGGTGATGCGGCGGCTGTGGGGCGATCCGTCGCGGGTCGTCGAGACCGATCTCGAGGCGATGTGGCAGGGCATCGTCCATCGCGACGGCCGGCTGCGGGTGCACCAGCTCTCCTCCTACATCGACGAGCGCTACCGCTTCCGCGAGCGCTGGGTGGGTACGCTGCGCCGCCTCGACGTGCCGGCGCTCGTCCTCTGGGCGCGACGCGACCCGGTGGCGGTGCCGGCCATTGCCGAGGGCCTGGCAGAGCGCATCCCCGGCGCCCGGCTCGAGTGGCTCGACGAGCTGGGCCACTACCCGATGCTCGAGGACCCGGCGGCCTGGGCGGCGCCGCTGCTCGAGTTCCTCGGCCGCCAGCGGCGGCCCGAGGCCGCGCACCGATGATGGCCGGCATCAAGAGCCCGGCACCGGCTTCCCGGCCGCGTCGCTCGAGCCGGCCTTCCGCCAGCGCTGGATGGGCGCCGCTACGGGGTGCTAGCCCGCCTTCCTGCGCCGCCGCGGCAACCGGACCTTGATCCGCCGCAACCGCCGCCGCGCGACGTCGACCTTGTAGGTGTACTCGGCGCTGGGCTCGAACTTCTGGGCGTCGGCGTGCAGCAGGCCGACCTGGCGGGTGCCCAGCCTCCTCGCCTTCAGGGTGTCGGCCGCGTGCGCCCGCGCCTCGCGTTCCAGGCGCGCGCGCCCCGGTTTCCGCGCCCCCCGCTCGGTGACGAACTCGTGCACGTGGACGATGTTGCCGTCGCTCTTGTCGTAGACGACGACGACGTTGCGGTGGCCTACCTCGAATCCGATCATCGGTGATTCCATGCCGGTCTCCTTCCTCGCCGTCTACGCCCAGATCTTGGTGATCGCGCTGCCGCGCGCCCACGCTTCCTTGACGCTCAGCCTGTAGGTGATCGAAGTGACCTGGCTGCCGAAGAACCCCAGCCAGTTGACGTTCTTGGTGGTCCCGCCATCGACCAGGCTGACCACCCGGCAGTTGGCCCGGTTGTTGTCGTCGTAGGTGACGACGTCCGACAGCGAGGTCCTCGCCCAGACCTTGCGCGGGCCGGCGAACTGGTGGGTGACGCTGGTCGACGCGCTCGTGTTGATCGCCCCGATGCCGATCGGTGAGTGGATGATCCCGACTGTCTCAAAAGGCAAGAGAGCCTCCTTTTTCTGCGGCCACACCGGAGACGGAGCCGCCGCCGCCGGCCGCTTGCCGCCGGCTGCTCCGAGGCGAAAGTGCACTCGCCTGAATCAGGAATTCGACCTGCAGTCTACCCGAGCCGAGCCGCTCCCGAACAGCCTCTCGAGACGCCTGCGAGTCCGGGCTCGGCAAAACGGTACGATGTACGGTCCCCGAACCGGGCGCAGCAAACCCCTACGCCGGAGTCATGGTCGATATCCTCATTGTCTGCGCCGTCGTCGCCGTGGCGATGTACCTTTTCGCCACCGAGAAGCTGCGCGTCGACCTGGTGGCGCTGCTGATCATGACGACGCTGATGCTGATCGGCGTCTTCCGCCCCGGGTTCCTGTCGGTGCAGCAGGCGATCGCCGGTTTCAGCAACAAGGCCACCATCACCATCGCGGCGATGTTCATCCTCACCGCCGGTCTGGTCAAGACCGGCTCCATCAGCATGTTCAGCCGCCGCCTGATCGGGCTGGGTGCCAGCAGCGAGCGGCGCCTCTTTGTCGTCTTGCTGGTCAGCGCCGGGATCGCCTCGGCGTTCATCAACAACACCGCCGCCGTGGCGGTATTCATCCCCATCGCCCTGTCGGTCAGCAAGCAGTTCAAGATCAGCCCGACCCGGCTGCTGCTGCCGCTGTCGTTCATTTCCATCGTCGGCGGCACCTGCACCCTGATCGGCACGTCCACCAACATCCTGGTCAGCTCGATGTCGGCCGACGCCGGCGTCGGCGAGTTCAAGATGTTCGAGATGACCAAGCTGGGCGCGGTGTTCTTTGGCGTCGGGCTGGTCTACCTGATCGTCTTCGCTCGCCGCATCCTGCCGGACCGGGCCGCTGCCGCGGATCTGACCAGCAAGTACAAGGTGGGCGAGTTCTTCACCATGGTGGTGGTCGACAAGAAGTCCTCGCTAGTCCTGCGGACACCCGCCGAGAGCCGCATCAACCAGCGCTATGACGTGACGATCCTCGAGATCATCCGCGGCGACGAGCGGCTGTGGACCGGGATACGCAACATCAAGTTGCAGGAGAACGACGAGCTGCTGGTGCGGGGGTCGATCCACGACATCCTCGAGATGGGCTCGGTCGAGGGGCTCACCATCCGCTCGCAGCTCAAGTACGCCGACACCGAGTTGACGCGCGACGACGTGATGCTGGCCGAGGCGATCATCGCGCCCTCGGCGCCGCTCATCGGCCGCAGCCTCAAAGAGACCGACTTCCGCCACCAGCACGGCGTCTTCGCCCTCGCCATCCGCAAGCACGGCGAGACGATCCGCGAGCGCATCGGCAACGTCCGGCTGGCGGCCGGCGACACGCTGCTGATCCAGGGACGCCGGGACTTCGTCGAAAAGCTGGGCGACGATCCGAGCTTCCTGATGCTGCAGGAGGTCGAGCTCGAGCAGGTGCGAACCCAGAAGGGCCCCATCGCCCTGGCCATCGTCGCCCTGGCCATCGGGCTGGCGGCGTTCGAGGTGCTGCCGATCCTGGTCTCGGCGATCGTCGGCTGCCTGGCGATGATCCTCACCGGCTGCCTCAAGCCGCAGGAGGCCTACGAGTCGATCGACTGGTTCGTCATCTTCCTGCTCGCCGGGGTGATCCCGCTGGGGCTCGCCATGGAGAACACCGGCACCGCCGCCTTCATCGCCACCGGCATCCTCCAGGTCACCGAGAACCTGGGCGACACGGCGATCATCGCCGTCTTCTACCTGCTCTCCACCGTCTTCGCCTCGATAATGTCCCACAACGCCGCCGCCATCCTGCTGGTGCCGATCGGCGTCGCCTCGGCCCAGAAGCTCGGCCTCGACCCCTTTCCCATCCTGATGGCGATCACCTTCGCCGCCTCATCGGCGATGTCGACACCGTTCGGCTACCACACCAACCTGATGGTCTACGGCCCGGGCAACTACCGCTTCTCCGACTTCCTCAAGGTGGGCATCCCGCTCAACGTCATCTTCTGGGTGCTCTCTTCGCTGCTGATCCCGGTGTTCTGGCCGCTGCGCTGACCGCCTGTCGGCGACTCCCGCCATCAGAACCGCCGCGGCCAGCGCAGCGGCCGCCCCCTCCGTCCACCTCGTTCGTTACTCGCTGGGCAGTCTAAGCCGTCGACTTTCGAGTACTCTCGGCCGATGCCCGCAGTGGTCACCGTCTCCAACCTGCGCAAGACCTACGGCCCGCTGGTGGCCGTCGACGACGTCTCGTTCGCGGTCGAGGAGGGCGAGATCTTCGGGCTGCTGGGGCCCAACGGGGCCGGCAAGACCACCACCATGGAGTGCGTCGAGGGCGTGCGCAAGCCCGACGCGGGCACCGTGCGGGTGATGGGCCAGGATCCCGGCGCCCGCGCCACCGACCTGCAGGACCGGATCGGCGTGCAGCTCCAGGAGGCGCAGCTGCAGAAGCGCATCAAAGTGTGGGAGGCGGTCGATCTCTGGACGACCCTCTTCCCCACCACCCTCGACGGCGAAGCGCTGCTCGGCGAGCTCGGGCTGGCCGAGAGGCGCAACGCCAGGTTCATGAACCTGTCCGGCGGCCAGAAACAGCGGCTCTTCATCGCCCTGGCCCTGATCAACGATCCGGAGGTGGTCTTCCTCGACGAGCTGACCACCGGCCTCGACCCGCAGGCGCGGCGCAAGATCTGGGAGATGGTGCTCGGCATCCGGCAGCGCGGCAAGACCGTGTTCCTCACCACACATCTCATGGAAGAGGCCGAGCGGCTGTGCGACCGGGTGGCGGTCATCGAGCACGGGCGGCTCATCGAGATGGGCACCGCCGAGGAGCTGGTCGCCCGCCACTGCCCCGAGCGCACCGTGCACTTCTCGAGCGACGGCGTCGCCACCGCCGAAGCGTTCTCGAACGTCGTCGGCCTCTCGGCCTTCGACTCCGAGAACGGCCACTACCGGCTGGTCGGGGTCGGCGCCGACTTCATCTCCAGCGTCATCCACTGCATCGCCGAGCACCGCATCCGGGTGAACGACTTCCGTACCGAGACGCCCACCCTGGAGGACGTGTTTCTGAGGCTGACGGGGCATTCGATCCGTGACTGAAACCCCATCCAGCGATCCCGGGGGTCCGTGGATCTGATGCTCCGCCGCTGGATTCCTCGTCACGGGCGCCATCTCGCCAAACTGACCTGGGTGGAGATCAAGATCTTCCTGCGCGAGCCGCTGGGCGCCATCGGCACGATCGTGGTGCCGGTCGCGCTGTTCGTGTTTCTCGGCCGCTCGCTGCGCGACAAGGCCGGCGAGGTCGCCTTCGTCACCCAGGGCCTGCCGGTCTTCGCGGTGATCTTCATCACCATCGGCGCGGTGCTCTCGCTCACCACCATCATCGCCATCTACCGCGAGGGAGGCGTTCTGAAGCGCCTCAAGGCGACGCCCTTGTCGCCGCTCGTGATCCTCAGCACCCACGTCGTCGTCAAGCTGATCCTCACCTCGGTGACGTTGGGCCTGCTGGTGCTCGCCGGCCGCCGTTTCTACGCCGGGCCACCACCACCGGCTCCCTGGAGCTTCCTGCTCGGCGTGCTCCTGGTCAGCGTCAGCCTGATGTCCCTGGGCTTCGTGCTCGCCTCGGTGGTGCGCACGGCGCGCTTCGCCCAGCCGCTGGGCTCGATCCTGCTCTACGCCCTGCTGGCGATCTCGGGGCTGTTCTTCCCGGTCGCCAAGCTACCGAGCCTCTGGCAGGCGGTGGCGCTGGCCTCACCGCTCACCCACGGGGTCGAGCTGCTGCGCGGGCTGTGGATCGGCGCCGGCTGGACGCCGCACTGGATAGCCGTGCTGGCGCTCCTCGTCAACCTCGCGATCTGCACCCTGCTCTCCAAGCGGCTCTTCCGCTGGGAGTAGCGGCCACCGAGGCGGCTCAGCCCGACCGGCGTACTAGCCTGCCCTTCTCACCGATCGTCGCAGCGAAACGTCGTAGCTGCCTGAAGCTGCAAGACTTGCGACCGAGGGCACCGCAAGCGTGCTCGAAGCACGCTGAGGATGCCCGAC
>CALZJC010000154.1 GCA_945787525.1 Thermoanaerobaculia bacterium
GCGACAGCACCGCTGCGCCACTGGCCCATCGTGCTCGTCGGGCTCCTGGGCAAGCTCTTCGGCCCCATCGGCTTCGCCGCCGCCGCGCTCGGCGGGCAGCTGCCGTGGACCTGGGCATGGACGATCCTCGCCAACGATCTCGTCTGGTGGGCTCCCTTCGGGCTGATCCTGGCGGCGGCGCGGCGCCAAGCGGTCGGCTCTCGGGCGACCAGCGAGCGCTCCCGGCCCTCGGTCTCCCTGGCGCTCCGCATGGCGCGCTGCCAGAACGGCGAGAGCCTCCTGTCGCTGTCGCGCCGCCAACCCCGGCTGGTGGTCTGCCTCCGTCACTTAGGTTGCACGTTCTGCCGCGAGAGTCTCGCCGACCTGGCGGATCTGCGCCCGGAGATCGAACGCGCCGGCACCGGCATCGTCCTGGTGCATCCCGGCGACGACGAGCGCGCCGCCGCCCTCTTTGCGACCTACGGCCTGGCCGACCTGCCACGCCTTGCCGACCCGCAACGCGTCCTCTACCAGGCCCTCGGACTGGCGAGAGGGTCCTTTCTTCAGCTCCTCGGGCCGCGGGTCATCTGGCGCACCGCCGCCGCCACGCTGCGCGGCCATTTTCTGGGCCGCAGGGGCGGCGACGCCGGACAGATGCCCGGCGTGTTCCTGGTCGAGGATGGCCGGGTGGTCGAGGCCTTCCACCATCGCGACGTGGCGGACAAGCCGGACTACCGGGCGATCGCGTCGCGGCTGCATCGGCGACCCGAATCCGGCGCCGACCGCGCCTCCGGTTGAGCCGCATGGAAACGGCCCGTCAGACCGGTATTCCACCTTCCGCAGGGCGGCCAGAGCCCTCGGCGGACAAGCTCGCCCGGCTCAAGGAGCTGGCGTTGGGCGCCGCCCACGAGGGCATCACCATCTCCGACCTCGGACAGGACGACAATCCGATCGTCTACGCCAATGATGGCTTCGCGCGTCTCACCGGTTATGGAGTGGACGAGGCCCTCGGCCGCAACTGCCGTTTCCTGCAGGGACCGGACACCGATCCCGCCGCCGTGGAGCGCCTCCGCAACGCCGTCCGGCAGGGCGAGGCCTGCACGGTCGACATCCTGAACTACCGCAAAGACGGGTCCCCGTTCTGGAACCGGCTGGCCATCACTCCGGTGCGTGGCGCGGACGGCGAGCTAACCCATTTTGTCGGCATCCAGTCGGACATCACGGCCCGCAAGAATGCCGAGGAAAAGCTGGCCCGCGCCAACCGGCGCATGTCCCAGAGCCTGGAGGCCGCCGCCGCGATCCAGCGATCGCTGCTCCCCGAGAGCATGCCGCAGGTGCCGGAGGTCGAGTTCGCCTGGGCGTTCGATCCGTGCGACGAGCTGGCCGGGGACAGCCTCGACGTCTTCCGGATCGACGACGAGCACATCGCCATGTACGTGCTCGACGTCGTCGGCCACGGCGTCCCGGCCGCACTGCTGTCGGTCACGCTGGCCCAGATTCTCTCGTTCTCCCGCCGTCAGTCGAGTCTCTCCGGCAAGGGCTCGTTCGCCGACCGCCGCCTCGTCGCCAGCCCGAAGGCCGCGGCCGAGCGCCTCAACCAGCTCTTCCCGATGAACGAGGAGAGCCGTCAGTACTTCACCCTCTTCTACGGCGTCCTGCACCTCCCCTCGCGACAGCTGCGCTACGTCGCGGCGGGCCACCCGGCACCGGTGCTGCTGCCCGCAGACGCCAGCTGCCGAAACCTGCCGGTCGGCGGTTTCCCGATCGGCCTGGCGCGACAGCCGCAGTACGAGGAGCGGACGGTCGACCTGGGCCCCGGCGACCGGCTCTACCTCTACACCGACGGCCTGATCGAGGCTGCCGACGAGCACGGCGACGAGTTCGGCGCGAAACAGCTGGGCGAGGAGATCCAACGCAACCGCGATCTCCCTCTCGCGGCCAGCGTCGAAGCGATCGAGGCCACGGCCAAGGGTTGGGCGGAAGGTCAGCTGCACGACGACCTGTCGATCATGGCCCTGGAGATCGCCAGACTCGGTCAGGGCCCCGGTTCACCTCGGCCCGCCCCGGCCGGCGTCGACGAGGATCGCTGAGTATGAGCACTGACCGCTCCAGAGACGTCTACGCGATACTCGGCGCAGCCGGAGGCATCGGCGCGTCGTTGACGCGACTGCTCGCGAAAGCGGGGGCGAAGGTCGTCCTCGGTGGTCGACGCCAGGAGCCGCTCGAGCGGCTGGCGCAGGAGGTCGACGGCACCGCGGTGGCCGTCGATGGTCGCGACTTCGAGGCTGTCGACCGATTCCTCGACCGCGCCGCCGAGCTGGAAGGCGAGTTGCGCGGCGTGGCCAACTGCGCCGGCTCACTGCTCCTCAAGCCGGCTCACCTGACGACGCGCAACGACTATGACGAGGTCCTCGGCGCCAACCTGACCACCGCCTTCGCGACGGTTCGCGCGGCGGCCCGCGTGATGCGCCGCGCAGGCGGGTCGATCGTGCTCGTATCGTCCGCCGCCGCGACGATCGGCCTGCCGAATCACGAAGCGATCGCTGCCGCCAAGGCGGCCGTCGCGGGTCTGACGCGCTCGGCGGCAGCTTCGTACGCTGGGCGGGGCCTGCGGGTCAACGCGGTCGCCCCAGGCCTGGTCGCGACGCCGCTGACGAGCCGGATTGTCGACAACGAGCGGGCTCTCGCCGGCTCTCTGCAGCTCCACCCTCTGGCTCGCGTCGGCCAGCCTGGCGAAGTAGCCGAGCTGATCGCCTGGCTGCTGGGATCGCAGAGCACCTGGGTGACCGGCCAGGTCTGGAGTATCGACGGCGGTCTTGCCGGCCTCAAGACCCGCTGATTCCATAGGCTCGGTAGAACAGGCCGAGCGGACGCTCATGACGCTGCTCCTGATTCACGCGGCCGCTACCCTGGCCTTGGCTGGGTTGATCTGGTTCGTGCAGATCGTCCACTACCCGCTGTTCGATCTCGCCTCCGAGCGCCACTTCGAGCGCTTTGCGGCCGAGCATCAGCGCCGGACGTCTCTGGTCGTGGTGCCGCTGATGATCACCGAGGCCGGATCCGCGCTCGCCCTGCTGGCGGTGCCACCGGCCGGTATGGGTCGCGGGCTGCCATGGCTGGGCGCGCTGCTGCTGGCGGTGATCTGGCTCTCCACGGCGCTACTCCAGGTTCCGCTGCATCGCCGTCTGAGCGGCGGTCGCGATCCGTCCGCAATTCGGCGGCTGGTGGCCGGCAACTGGCTGCGCACCGCGTCCTGGAGCGCTCGAGCCTGGCTGGCGCTGGCCCTGCTTGCCGAGGTCGGGAGCTGAACCACCAGACTCGTGATCGGGCCTTCGACCGCCGGCGAGCGCAGCACGCTCCGCCCGCCGGCGGTCGGCGGTCAGCCGTCGAGCAGCCGTACCTCGCCGAGCCGCAGAAATGCCGCCGGCGAGATCACTGTCGGTAGGGCCATCCCCCCGAAGCCAGACCACCAGCGCTCCTGCAGAGCGACGAAAGAAACCGGCCTGAAGGGAGGGTCTAGCCCCGCCATCGTCGCCTGGAAGACACCTTCCTTGGCCGCCGCCAACGCGGTGCCCGCGATCACCTTGCGGCCGACGACGAGGAACGTGGTCAGGTCGCCGAAAGCGATCAGAGTCGGCCGTCGGCTGGGTCGGAAAGGTCGCGGCCTGAGACCCCGGGCAGTCAGCCGGATGTTGTCGGCGGCCCACTCGCCCATCTGGATGGCGAAGTAGCCCTGCTTGGTGATCGGCTTCCCCAACTCGGCGGCATCGCCCGCTACGAAGACGTTGTCGTACAGGGCGCTCTGCAGAGTGTCGCGGACCGGCGCCCACTCCCCGGACCGTTCGGTCAGACCCCACGCCGGCAGGGTCTCCGGGGCCCTGGCCCCGCCGGTCCAGATCGTCAGATCGGAGCCCACGACCTCCCCCGAATCGAGCCGAACCTCGCGTTCGGCGACCGACACCACGCTGCGACGAGTGTGAAACCGCACCGGTAGCGGCTCGCAGATGCGGCGGATCTCGCGGTCCAGGGCAGCCGGCTCCGCGGCGAGCAGACGATCGCTCTTGTCGACCACGTGGAGTCTGAGCCCGCGCCGCTTGCGGTAGCGCCGCAGGATCTCGCCCAGGCACTCCACTCCTTCCAGGCCACCGCCCACGATGACGACCGACAGCTCCCGCTGCCGTGCGGCGAGGGACCTCAGGCGGGCGCCGATCGCGGCGCAGTCGTCGACCGACTTGAACGGCAGGCTGAAGCGGCAGGCACCCTCCACACCGAAGAAGTCGTTGACTCCCCCCACGGTCACCAGGCAGTAATCGAAACCGATGCGCTCACCCGAGGCCGTCCGCGCCGTGCCCGCGGCGGGGTCCAGCTCGGCCACAGTGTCCTGCAGGAAGCGGTGCCCGGCCCGACGGAGAAGCCGCCGTCGGCTGAGGCGGAGATTGGCGGGCGACTTGATCCCCGACACCAGCTCATGGATGTTGGGCAGATACTCGAAGGTCGCGCAGCGGTCGACCGCCGTGACCCCGAGGCACGGGCTCAGCTTCTGCGCCGCGGTGAGGCCGGCGAAGTTGAGCCCGACGATCAGGATCCGGGGTCTTGCTCGATGCGTCACTGGCTGTCCGGAGATCGGCGGGGCCCGGCGCCTCCATGCCGCCGTCTCAGCTCCGCCGCGATCGCCGGCATGATCTTCTCGGTGTCACGGCGGATTGCAGTCGACAGCAGGGCACTGGGAAGCGGGAACCGGTTCTGGGCATTGAGCTGGTAGGAGATGTGCGACCCTCCGGGGCGGGCTGTCACGCTCCAAAAACCATCGAACCTCGCCAGACTCCCGGCTCTCCGGCGGAAGCCGAGCCGTTCAGGGCTCTGACGCTCGAACTCGAGCAGCAAACGGAATCGCAGCACCGGGATCAGGCTGCTGCCGGCGATCTGCTCGACAAGCAGTCGGGAGCCGTCTCTCCCCACGACCCGGCTCCGGAGGTTGGGCATGAAACTGCCGAGGTTGTCGTAATCCGCGACTACCGACCACACCTGATCCAGGCTGTACGGCACCGTCAAGTCACTCTGCAGCAGGATGTTGCCGGTCGTCACGGACAGCCGGGTGCTTGGAACTGCCGACTGCAGAGCCACTGCTGTCGTCATGTCGTCACGTCCAATCTCTCGTCAGTCGCATCCAGGATCGCATGAACGCCCTCCAACACTTTCCGTGCGGCCTACCTGAAGGGCTCGTCCAGTTCTTTCGCGGCCCGCCGCGGCACGGATGCGGCCCGAGTCAACCAGAAAACCTCCGCCCGACGACCCTCGACTGAGGCCCGGGCACGGCAGGCACGCCGCGCCGTTCGCGGGATCAGAACTCGTAGGTGAGGGCGACCAGGCCGAAATACCCCCAACGGGAGTCGATGATCGGACTACTCTCGTACTCGCTGGCCAGCCGTTCCGCCCGAACAAGCCCGACAATCCGCGCCTTGTCTGTCACCTTGAAGAACCCGCGGAGGCCGGCACCGAGGTTGAGCGCCGAGCGACCCTCGAAGGCCGGTCGGCCGGGGCGGGCCTCCTCGGACTTCACGCCGGCGTAGTAGTCGATGAAGTCAGCGTCCTGCCAGACCACGCTGAGGCTCGGAAACAGCCCGGCCTTGCCGCGACCGAAGAACCTGCTCCACGTCAGTCCCAAGCTGGCCTGAGCGCCGTCGCTACGACCGAGCGCGTCGGCGGCAACCGTGGCTTCGAGCTCAAACGCGCCGAGCTGCAAAGCGGCCGAGAGACCCGCCTCGACTGTCTCCCGTCGTTCCTCCATTCCGGCGAGAAAGCCGGAATCGTCCTCCTCGTAGCCGGCAAACTGCCCCCGACCGATAATGTCCAGGCTGAACCGTCCGCTCCTGATCAACTGAAAACCGGCCAGAATGCCCCGGAAGTAGAAGCGCTCGTACTCGAGGTCGAGCACCGGGATCACACGGGTCTGGTTGTCGGTCCCGACATATGGTCTGGGCGACGAGATGACTCCGAGCCCGAGCGACCACTGGACTCCCTCTGGGTCCGGCTGCTGCGCGGCCGCCGGGGCAGCGACTGCGAGGCCCATACCTAGAGCAACAGTGAGACCGACGATTCTGTGCAGGGTAGTCATAGCGCTGGCTTATTCGTAGCGGTGTGTTCTCCAGATGCTCCAAGCCGGGAGCTTGGTGACGTGAAGCACCCCAATGGGAGAGAGGCCCGAAGGTGTGACGGACAAAGTGCACTGGCGGCCTGGCGGTTCGCATCCGAGCGCCAGCCTGTGTGCTCTGGCACCGGGCCGACTCGCGAGTCCCCGGCGCGACGCTTGTCGGCCGCGGCTCCCCATCCGCCGCCGGGCCCACCCCGGTCCGCCTGGGCCAGGCTCAGGCCGGTGGCCTGGGGCCGTCAACAGGCGGGAGACGAAGCCGCCTCAGCGATGCGTCCGACCCCGAGGAATCTCGTCCTGTCGCTGCAGCGAGGCTTGCAGAACGAGACCGAGTATCGGCGCCAGCCCCCACAGCAGAACGAGACCCACCCGAGCGAGCCAAGACGGAATCCGAGCACCCACGCTGTCTCGTTCAAACATGGCTTCCGGCCTTCTGGTCGAGTAGATGCCAGGCGCACAGAAAGCGCAGTGGACTTTTCCACTGGCGCAGCAGTCGGTCATCTCAGGAGCTCCCAGCGGCCGGCCGCGGGCCGCTCCCGCGCTGAGGGCGCGCACCTCGAGCTCGCATCTCTCGACGCCTACTATGATCTGGCCTTCGAGAACCGCCCGCATGACGTGGGACCGACGAGCCGGGAGTGACCCGATGAGGGCGACCGAGAGGACAGGAGAATTCACATGGGAGAAACGATCCTTGAAGCGATCGAGTTCGGCGGCCTGATCATCGACGCGTTGGGCTCGGCCGTGATTCTGATCGGTATCGTGTGGGGCCTGCTGACCTGGGTGCGCGATCGGTTCAGGCTCACCGACCGTCGCGAGGCGTTCAAGAACTGCCGCCAGCGCATCGGTCGCGCCATCGTTCTCGGTCTCGAGATCCTGGTGGCCTCGGACATCATCCACACGGTGGCGGTGGAACCGACCTTCACCAACGCCGGCGTCCTCGCCGTGCTCATCGTCGTTCGCACGTTCATCAGCTGGACCCTCGTCCTCGATCTGGAAGCCCGCTGGCCCTGGCAGCCCGAGCACCGCTCGGCCACAGGCTCGGCTTGACGCCGGTCTCGAGCCCTACCCGGTGCAGCGTCGGCGCGCTCGTCCCGGCCCGTCGCGCCAGCTCAGCGAGGCTCCACCCGCGCGGCATTGCCGCAGAGGCCCGGTGAGAAGGGCAGGCTAGCGAAGGGCCAACGCCCTGTCGCAGGCAACTTCGGCGCGGGCAGCGTCGCCCGTCAAGGCCAGGCCGAGCTCGATCAGACAGGCGCGCACTTCGCGCCGGCTCCCCTCGAGGCGGAGACAGGCGAGGCGCGGCAGCTTTGCGGCGCGGTCCGCGGCTTGGGCGGCAAAGAGCTGCACCCTGCCACCGAGCCCGTCCAGCTCGTCGGTCACCGTGACGACCAGCGTGTCGATGCGCGGCGCGATGGCCTGGAGGTAGCTCCCTACCCGCTCGGGCGCGCCGGCCAGGGCATGGATCTGCTCGAGCTTCTCGTGCCCGAGGTCCGCCAGCTGCTCGCCCGTCGTCACCACCCGTACGCCCAGCTCGCGCAAGAAGTGCTCCAGGGAGCGGCGCAGCCGCCCGTGCGCGACCAGCGGCGCCATCGCCACGGTCGGGATCGCCTCGCCAGCCGCTCGCTTCGCCGACGGCTGGTAGCCCGCCGCCGCGAGCGCCTGGCGCCAGGAGTCGGTGGAAAAGGTGCTCGCGAAACGCGGTATCCAGCGCTGGACCAGGTCGTGGCCGGGCGCCTCGCGGACGAGCTCTCGGAGCGCCCTCTCGATCACCGCGCGGTCGGGCACCAGGCCCTGCCGGAACTCCGGCCGGAGCCGCCGGTAGCGCCGCCGCAGGCGCCGCATCGTCCGGAACACCTGCCGCTCCACCGTCCGGCGCAATCGGTCGCGCGTCTCCGCGGCGCGGTCGAGGATGCTTTGGGCGCGCTCGTACCCCTCGAGCGCCGCCTCGCGGAAGGCGTGGGTCGCCAGCGTCTGTGCGGTGAAGCGCCGGAAGTGCCAGCCCTTGATCGCCATACGGATCGCCACCGCCAGCGCCAGCGGCCGGGTGAACAGGGTGTGCGCGAGAAACGCGGCGTAGGCGGGACCCTGCCGGGAGAAGAGCTGCAGGCGCAGGGATCGGAAGGCCGCCAGAAGCTCGGCACGCGAGGCGCGTCGCCGGGGCCGCGGCCGGCGCCCGAGCCGCGCGAGCAGCGTCCTGCAACGCGCGAAGTAGGTCCGGAGGTCCGGCCCGTAGAGGGTCGCCAGGATCTTGCGGTAGCCGTCAATCAGCACGTCGCGGTCGAGCTCGGGAACGAAGTTGAGCGCGATCTCGACGTTGTTGCCGCTCGACTCGGCGAGCAGCCGTCCCTCGCGCCCGAGCCGCGAGTGGAGATTCGTTCCGCGCAGCGCCGTCAGCAGGCCCACCATCGCGATCGGGATGCCCGCGCGTTGGATGAGATCGACCTGTGCCTCGAAGACCTCCGGGCCATCGCCGTCGAGCCCGAGGATGAAGCCACCGGTGACCTCCAGGCCCCTTTCCTGTATCGCCCGGACGGCGCCGACGAGATAATCGTCTCCTCGCCCGGTGTTCTGCGGCTTGTTCGTCCGGCGCAGGGCCTCCGGGTTCGGGCTCTCGATGCCGAGGAAGACCATCGAGAAGCCCGCCTCGACCATGGCGTCCATCAGCGGCTCGCTCCTGGAGAGGTTGACGCTCGCCTCGGTGTAGAGATCGAACGGGTAGCCGTGCTCCCTCTGCCAGGCGGCGACCGCCGGCAGCAGCCGCATCACGGCCCTCTTGTTGCCGATGAAGTTGTCATCGACCAGGAAGAGCGACCCGCGCCAGCCGAGCGAGTGGAGCGCCTCGAGCTCCGCCAGCAGCTGTTCGTTGGTCTTGGTCCGCGGCACCCGGCCGAAGAGCTGGGTGATGTCGCAGAACTCGCAGTCGAACGGGCACCCGCGCGAGAACTGGAGCGCCATCGAGCCGTACGCCGACAGGTCCAGGAGGTCGAACCGCGGCACCGGCGTCGCCGTCATGGCCGGCTTCGACTCGGGCCGGTACTGCCGCGCCGCCCGCCCCGCCTCGAGGTCCGCGAGGAAGCGCGGCAGGGTCTCCTCGACTTCGCCCAGGAGGAAGTGATCCGCTCCCGAGATCTCCAGGGCGAACGAGGTCGGATGCGGCCCCCCGACCGCCACCGGCTTGCCGAGAGCGTTGCAGCGGGCGAGCACCTCCCGCAGCGACCGTTGCTGGACCACCATGGTCGAGGTGAGCACCAGGTCGGCCCACGCGAGGTCGGAGTCCCCGAGCGGTTCGACATTCATATCCACCAGCCGCAGCTCCCACG